>JBCBFV010000067.1:0-10008 GCA_038527425.1 Pseudomonadota bacterium | reverse complement strand
GAAAGACATCGATGAGGCCAAGCTCGCGCAAGAGCTCGCCCAGCTCGCCATCAAGTCGGACGTCATGGAAGAGATCGACCGCCTCGAGGCCCATATCGTGGCCGCGCGCGACCTGATCGGCACCGACGGGCCGGTGGGGCGCAAGCTCGATTTCTTGATGCAAGAATTCAATCGCGAGGCGAACACGCTTTGTTCAAAGTCGGGCGATACAACGCTCACCGCCATCGGGCTCGATCTCAAGGTGACGATCGACCAGATGCGCGAGCAGATACAGAACGTGGAGTAAGCCATGTCCCGCCGCGGCCTTCTTATCATCCTCTCCTCGCCTTCAGGCGCGGGCAAGAGCACCCTCGCCAAGCGCCTGCGGGCCTGGGACAACACGATACGTTTCTCGGTGTCCGCCACCACGCGGGAGCCGCGCCCCGGCGAAGTTGACGGGCAGGACTATCATTTCATCGACGAGGCCGCCTTCAAGCGCATGGTCGCGGACCGTGAAATGCTGGAACACGCCCACGTCTTTGGAAACTTCTATGGCTCGCCCCTCGGCCCGGTGCAGGAGGCTATTGAGCAGGGCTGTGACGTCCTCTTCGACATCGACTGGCAAGGCGCGCAGCAGATCAAGAACTCCGTCCTTGGGCAAAGCGTGATGAGCGTTTTCATCCTCCCGCCGTCCATTGCGGAGCTTCGGCGCCGTCTTGAAGGCCGGGGGCAAGATGATGAGGCCGTGATCGCCAAACGCATGCGCAAAAGCTGGGATGAGATCAGCCGCTGGTCGGAGTATGACTACGTTCTCGTGAACGATGATCTTGAGAAGACGGATGAGCGCCTGAAGACGATCATCGAGGCCACGCGCATGGCCCGCGTCCAGCAGCCTGACCTGCAAGACCACGCCCGCGCCCTGCAACAGGAATTTGAGGAAAGCCAATGATCTACGCGCTCGACGGTGTCGTGCCCACGCTGCCTGAGGGGGGCGATTACTGGATCGCTCCAGACGCCAATGTCATCGGCAATTGCATCCTGGAGGCCGCGACCTCGATCTGGTTTGGCGCCACGCTGCGGGGCGATAATGAGCCCATTACCGTGGGCGAAGGCTCTAATATCCAAGAGAACTCCGTCCTGCACACCGATATGGGCTTCCCGCTCACAATCGGGAAGGGCTGCACGATCGGGCACAAGGCGATGCTCCACGGCTGCACCATCGGGGACAACTCTCTTATCGGGATGGGCGCGACGGTGCTTAATGGCGCAGTCATCGGGAAGAACTGCCTCATCGGGGCAGGGGCGCTGATCACCGAGGGCAAGACCATCCCGGACGGCAGCCTTGTGATGGGCACCCCCGGCAAAGTGGTGCGCGAGCTTGATGAAGCCGCGATCAAGGGGCTTGAGATGTCGGCCCTTGGTTACCAGATGAACATGCGCCGCTTCCGCTACGGCCTTAGCCCCGCATGACGCGCCGCCGTCCGATTGCGCCCTTTGCGGGCCAGCCTCTCGTCAGCCCGCTTCAGCAATCCGTCGTGTATCGGTCCGAGACGCCCGATGCGCTCGATGCGATGTACGAGGGCGATGATGCCGCCTTTGTCTATTCGCGCGAAGGCCACCCGAACGCGCAACATGTGGCCCGCATGATCGACGCGATGGAGGGATGCTCCGGCGGGATCATGGCACCGAGCGGCATGGCCGCGGTGACGCTGGCCATTCTCGGAAGCGTTCAGACGGGCGATCATGTCTTGGGGTCCGAGCAGCTCTATGGCCGCTCTCTCAAGCTGTTGAAGGAAGAACTGCCGCGCCTCGGCATCCCCACGGGGTTCTTTGACCCGACAGACATCAAGAGCGTTGAAGCCGCACTGCGCCCGGAGACGAAGGCGATCCTCGTGGAGGTCGTCGCGAACCCCTCGCTCCGCGTGGCGGATATGGACGGGCTGGCGGCGCTGACGAAGGAGCGTGGAATCACGCTGATCGTGGACAACACCTTCACCACGCCGCTTGGGTTCCGTCCGCTTGAGCGTGGGGCGGATATCGTTCTGCACTCTGTGACGAAGCTTCTCGCGGGGCATTCAGACGCGATGCTGGGCTGGGTGGCCGCCAAAGACCCAGAGGTGAACACAAGGCTCGAGACCATGGCCATCACAATGGGCATGACGGCCGCGCCTTTTGATTGCTGGCTGGCCGAACGCGGTCTCCTGAGCTTTGAACTCCGCCACTCGCGCACCCAATCGAACGCAGCCGCCTTGGCGCAGGCGCTGAGCGAGATGCCTCAGGTGCGTCGCGTGCTCTACCCCGGCCGACCCGATCACCCGGACCACAACCGAGCGGCGGATCTCCTGGGCGAGAATATGGGGGCCATGGTCTCCTTCGAGATCGAGCCTGACCGCGCGGTGACGAATGCCTTCGTCGATGCACTGGACGTGGCCTTCGCGCCCACGCTGGGGGATATAACGACGACTTTGTCGCACCCTGTCTCATCAAGCCACAGGCTTGTCCCCGCCGCGGACCGCGCGGCGGCGGGCATTAGCGAGGGGTTCTTCCGGGTGTCGGTGGGGGCAGAGCCCGAAGACCAACTGATCGACGCATTTCGGAGCGCGCTAGTTCAGCTTTGACGGGTCGGGCAGGGCGATAAGGTCGAAATCGACCAAGGGCGCTGCCATTTTGACTTCGCGTTCGATGATGTGCGGTACCGGAACGCCCTCAGCCACGGCGAGGTAGCGCCCGGAAAAACCCAAGGCTTGCAAATGCATTGCAAGGTCCGTCGCATCGAAGTTCGCGCTCAGAAGCGGGCTCATGATGGTGTCGGGCAAGAGCCCCTCCAAAAGGGCCTCCGTCACATCAAGGAACGATACAAAATGCGCGTCGGCGCCATCTGCGGCGGTACGCAGGGCGTCTTCCCAGACATCCAGGTCTCCCACGCACAAAACGGTGCTCATCTACACATCCTTGATTGAGCGCGTTTGCGGTCGCGCTGCGAAAGGAGGTAACCGGTTACACGCGAAGACACCAATGATTTCTCAACCTTTTGGGGAGTGCTTTCACAAACACTCTCCTTGAATTTGCCCCGCAACGCGGCCCATGGCTTGGCTATGGATCGAATCGAGACCCTCACCGCGCTCGTCAGCGCTCTGTCGTTGCCGGCTTTGGTCATCGGACGCGGCAAGCGCGTGCTCACGATGAATGCGCCCGCTTGCGCGCTGCTGGGTCACAACGCGACCGGCAGCCACTACACGACGGTGCTCAGGCAACCGGCCCCGATTGAGGCGATTGAATACGTGCTCGCCGGCAACGACGCCCGCACGACCGAGCATGTGGGGCAGGAGGGCGATCGCGACCTGCGCTACCGGGTGGAAGTGGCCCCCGTTGGTACGGGAAGTGCCATTGGTGTCCTCATGACGTTTCAGGATCTTTCTGATGCGGACGGCCTGGGCCAGATGCGCCGGGATTTCGTTGCCAACGTCAGCCACGAGCTGCGCACGCCTCTGACGGCGCTGATGGGCTTTATCGAAACGCTTAAAGGCCCCGCTGCGAGCGATCGTAAGGCGACGGAGCGGTTCCTTGGGATGATGGAGACGGAAGCCGAACGCATGAACCGTCTTGTGGCCGACTTGCTGTCGCTGAGCCGGTTGGAAAGCGAGGGTAGGCTGCGACCCGACGCGCGTGAGGATATCGTCTCCCTCACCAAAGAGGCGGCGGAGACGCTCCCGTCGCAGTCAGACGAGGCGGCGAGCCAGATCTCGCTCGACCTGCCTGATGAGGCTATCTTCGTGCGCGGCGATCGCGATCAGCTGATGCAGGTGCTGCGCAATTTGCTCGAGAATGCCGTCAAATACGGGGGCGGAGAGACGCATGTTGCCCTTTCTCTTGTGGAGCGGGAGCCGTTTTTGCGCGGCCCGGGCATCGTGATCGATGTCACCGACAATGGCGATGGAATCGAATCCCACCACCTCCCACGCCTGACGGAGCGTTTTTACCGTGTTGACGCCCACCGGAGCCGCGAAAGGGGCGGAACGGGGCTCGGGCTTGCGATTGTAAAGCACATCGTGGGACGCCACCGGGGCCGCTTGCGCATCCAGTCCACTCCGGGCGAAGGTTCAACGTTTTCAGTGGTTTTGCCCCGCCTCTGATCTACTCGTTGGCAGGTCGGCGCCGTCACGCAGACCGAAAAAAGAGCGGCGGCGAGCGATTGTCATAAACCCGTTACAAAACTTTAACAAAAGCATTGCACGGCATTCTTAAACGGCTCGCAACGGTGGGTCGCCCGTGGGGGGAGCCGACCGGATGAACAGGATCAAGGAGCATCCATCTATGTCATTCACGAAACTGACAGCCTCTGTGATTGCAATCGCTGCTGTGGCCGGTGCGGCTCAGGCCCAATCCCGCGACCAGGTACAGATTGCTGGCTCGTCCACCGTGCTGCCTTACGCCTCCATCGTGGCGGAAGCATTCGGTGAAAACACCGACTTCCCGACGCCCGTTGTTGAATCCGGTGGCTCGTCCTCCGGTCTGCGCCGCTTCTGCGAAGGCGTTGGCATCAACACCATCGACATCGCAAACGCGTCCCGCGGCATCCGCGAAAAAGAGATCGCAGCTTGCGCCGAAAACGGCGTGACCGACATCATCGAAGTTCGCATCGGCTATGACGGCATCGTCTTTGCCTCCCAGATCGACGGTCCGGCCTACGACGCCTTCACCCCGTCCGATTGGTTCAACGCACTGGCCCCGAAGGTGGTTGTGGATGGCGAACTCGTTGACAACCCGCACGCGCAGTGGGCTGACTTCAACGCTGACCTCCCAGCAGAAGACATCCTGGCCTTCATCCCGGGCACCAAGCACGGCACCCGCGAAGTCTTCGAAGAGAAGGTGATCGCAGCGGGCTGTGAAGCCACCGGCGCATTTGACGCAATGATGGCCGCAGGCATGTCCGAGGACGACGCCGAGGATGCATGCCTTGAGGTTCGCACCGATGGCCGCTCTGTCGACATCGACGGTGACTACACGGAAACGCTCGCCCGTATCGACGCAAACGCTAACGGCATCGGCGTGTTCGGTCTCGCATTCTACGAGAACAACACCGACAAGCTGAAGGTCGCGACGATGTCCGGCGTGGTTCCGTCTACCGAGTCCATCGCAACCGGCGAGTACCCGGTGTCCCGCCCGCTGTACTTCTACATCAAGAAGGCACACATCGGCGTGATCCCTGGCCTGAAGGAATACGCACAGTTCTTCATGGCTGACGAGATCGCCGGCGGCGCAGGCCCGCTCGCAGCATACGGCCTCGTGGCTGACCCTGAGCTTGCCGACACGCAAGCCCTGATCGAAGCCGAAGGCACGCTCTAACTACTCTCCCCGGGGCGGCCCTTCCGAGGGCCGTCCCACCCCAGTCTGCCAACTGAAAGAACATAAAAATGTCCGTCGCCTGGCTGCTTACCGCGCTCGTCCTGCTTTCCCTGGCGGGCTTTTTTATTGTGAAGGGCCGGGCACTTGCATCCGCGGGTGGCGATCGTCGCAGCCTGCATTCGCTGCCCAACTACTATGGCTACAACGCGATGCTGCTGGTCTTTGTGCCAGCGTTTTTCGTCATGTGCGCGTGGCTGGTTTTGCAGCCCATCCTGATTGGCGCCTCGGTGAGCTCGGAGTTTTCTGAGCAGAACCTGACCGAAGACATTAACATGAGCCTCGTGATGTCTGACGTGCGTCGCGTGGCAGACGGGCTCGACCAAGTAATCGCACAGGGTGCCATTGGCGAGGATGAGGCCGCAGAAGTCGCCTCTGACCTCGATGGGCTTAAAGCGCTCCTGTCGGGCGTGGGTGTGGTTCTCGGCTCAGATGTGAGCGACGACATCGTCGCAAGCGCGCAGGACTACCGCGCGATGACGGGCACATGGTCCGTGATCCGCGATGTCGTCGTTCTGATCTTGGCTGTCGCCGGTTTCGCCTATGCGTGGTCCCGCACCACGGCGAGCTTCCGGGCCCGCAACACCGTGGAGCGCGCGGTGTTAACACTGCTGATTGGCGCCGCCTCCATCGCGATCCTGACGACGGTGGGCATCATCTACTCTCTCATCTTCAACACGGTAGAGTTCTTCCGCCTGTATCCGGCGTCCGAGTTCTTCTTCCTCCTCGAATGGGCGCCGAGCTTCTCGGGCCGGGGCGGTTCGTCCTCGCTGGGTGTGTTGCCGCTGCTTTGGGGTACGCTCTACATCTCGCTTGTCGCGCTGGCGGTTGCTGTGCCGGTGGGCCTCCTGTCAGCGATCTATCTCTCCGAATACGCGTCGCCCACGGTGCGTGGCATTGCCAAGCCGATGCTGGAGGTCCTCGCGGGTATCCCGACCATCGTCTACGGCCTCTTTGCGCTGCTGACGGTGGGGCCGTTCCTGGTGAGCTTCTTCGGCGATGGTGGATATCTGGGCGTCAATTGGATGGGCGGCGGCACGGCCGTCATGACGGCTGGCCTTGTGATGGGCATCATGCTCATCCCCTTTGTATCTTCGCTGTCCGACGACATCATCAACGCGGTCCCACAGGCGATGCGCGACGGCTCCCTCGGGATCGGCGCGACGCAATCCGAGACGATCCGCCAAGTCGTTCTTCCTGCCGCGCTGCCGGGCATCGTGGGCGCCATCCTGTTGGCAGCCTCCCGCGCCATCGGAGAGACGATGATCGTCGTCCTGGGGGCGGGGGCGGCGGCGCGCCTGTCGCTCAACCCCTTTGAGGCCATGACAACCATTACGGCCAAGATCGTCTCGCAGCTGACTGGGGACAGTGACTTCGCCTCGCCCGAGGCGCTCGTAGCCTTCGCCCTGGGTATGACGCTCTTCATCATCACGCTGGGTCTTAACGTCTTCGCGCTCTTCATCGTGCGCAAGTATCGGGAGCAATACGAATGACCGACGCCACTTCCCCCGAACGCGCGTCGCTGCTGGCCGTCGACGAGCGTACCCGCAAGCGCAATGCCGCTGAAGCACGCTTCAAGATCTACGGTATCGTGGCGATTTGCGTGGGCGTGCTGTCCCTCGTGGTGCTCCTCGCGGCAATCCTGTCGAACGGCATCCCGGCATTCCAGCGCACGGTCGTGCAGCTGCCGGTGACCGTCACGCAGGAGCAGTATGACGCCGCGGAATCGACGCTCTTCAAAACCAAGGAATACGAAGGCCTCTTCGTGGCGGCGCTGTCGGCGGAGCTGACCGCGGCGGGTGTGGAAGCGGATCTGTCCTCCAAGGCGTTGGAGCGTCTGGTGGGCAAGGTCGGCAACAACCTGCGTCAGTTCTATACCGCCAACGAGGATCAGCTGGGTCGGGAAGTGATCTTCGAGGTGCCCGCCGCTTCACGCATCGACCGGTATTTCAAAGGCACGCTGGCCGTTGAAAATATCACCGCAGAAAACCGCTTCATCCAGCCCCAAGACCTCGACGTGGCCGAGGCCATGAAAGACGCCGGCCTCATGGCCACGGTCTTCGACTGGAACTTCATCACCGGCGTCGATACCGGCGTGGACAACCCGGGCGGGGCAGGGATCGGCGCCTCAGTGCTGGGATCGTTCCTTATGATGTTTGTGGTACTGTTCCTCGCCCTGCCCATCGGCGTTGCGGCTTCGATCTATCTCGAGGAATTCGCCCCAAAGAACCGCCTGACGGATTTTATCGAGGTCAACATCTCGAACCTCGCGGCTGTGCCCTCGATCGTGTTTGGTATCCTGGGCCTCGCGGTCTTCATCCAGTACATGCACCTGCCGCAATCCGCGCCGCTCGTGGGTGGCCTCGTGCTGACGCTGATGACGCTGCCCACGATCATCATCTCCACGCGCGCCTCGCTGAAGTCGGTCCCGCCGAGCATTCGGGACGCAGCGCTGGGGGTAGGGGCCTCGAAGATGCAGGCCGTGTTCCACCACGTCCTCCCGCTCGCCGCGCCGGGCATCCTGACGGGCACGATCATCGGCCTCGCGCAGGCACTGGGTGAGACGGCACCGCTGCTCCTCATTGGCATGGTGGGCTTTGTGGCCCGCTATCCGGAGACGTTCCTGGGCGGCCTTGAGGGCCCGAACTCCGCGCTGCCCGCGCAGATCTACAACTGGGTGAGCCGCTCGGACGCGGTCTTCACCGAGAAGGCTTGGGGCGGGATCATTATCCTCCTCATCTTCCTTCTGACCATGAACATCATCGCAATTCTCCTGCGCCGCCGCTTTGAGCGCCGCTGGTAACGAGGGACGAGACCCATGTATGACGATACAAGACTCACTGAAGGGGACGTGGCCTCAATGAACACCAAGATCTCTGCCAAAGGCGTGGACGTCTTCTACGGCGACAACCACGCGATCAAAGACGTCAATGTCGAGATCAAGGACAAGACCGTCACCGCCTTCATCGGCCCATCCGGCTGCGGCAAGTCAACTTTCTTGCGTTGTATCAACAGGATGAACGACACGATTGATGTATGCCGCGTGACAGGTGATATCCGCCTCGACGGTGAAGACATCAATGACAAGCGCGTTGATCCGGTGCAGCTGCGCGCCCGCGTCGGCATGGTGTTCCAAAAGCCAAACCCGTTCCCGAAGTCGATCTACGACAACATCGCTTATGGCCCACGCATCCACGGGCTGGCGAGAAACAAGGCGGAACTCGATGAAATTGTTGAGAAATCCCTGCGTCGTGGAGCCATCTGGGACGAAGTGAAGGATCGCCTGAACGCGCCCGGCACCGGGCTTTCCGGTGGTCAGCAGCAGCGTCTTTGCATCGCGCGGGCCATCGCCACGCAGCCTGAAGTGCTGTTGATGGACGAGCCGTGCTCCGCGCTTGACCCGATTGCGACCGGGCAGGTGGAGGAGCTTATCGACGAGCTGCGCCAAAGCTACTCCGTCGTGATCGTCACGCACTCCATGCAGCAGGCGGCGCGCGTGTCGCAGAAGACCGCGTTCTTCCACCTCGGCAACCTGGTTGAGTACGGCGATACGGGTGACATTTTCACCAAGCCCGAAGACCCACGCACTGAATCCTACATTACCGGACGGATCGGCTAAAACCATGCAAGAACAACACATTGCATCAGCTTTTGATCGCGATCTGGAGGCGCTCCAGGCCAACATCATGAAGATGGGCGGGCTTGTTGAGGCCTCCATCCTTGATGCGGCAAAGGCGCTTGTGGATCGCGATATCGAGCTCGCGGAAACTGTCCGCGACAGCGACAGCGCCATCGATGCGCTCGAGGATATCATCAACGAAGATGCGGCCCGCGTGATTGCCATGCGCCAGCCGATGTCGTCGGATCTGCGCATCATTCTGGCCGTCATGAAGGTCTCTGGCGCGCTAGAGCGCATTGGGGACTACGCCAAGAACATCGCCAAGCGCACCACGGTGCTGGCGGAGACGCCGCCGATCAATGGCTCGGATCAATCGCTCAAGCGCATGGCGCGCGAGGTGGAGACGATGCTGCGCGATGTGCTCGACGCTTTCATCCAGCGCGACGCCGAACTGGCTGCAGATGTGCGCGAACGCGACCACAGCGTCGACCAGATGTATAACGCCATGTTCCGCGAATTCCTGACCCACATGATGGAAGATCCGCGCAACATCACCGCCTGCATGCATTTGCATTTCATCGCGAAAAACATCGAACGGATGGGCGACCACGCCACCAATATCGCCGAGGAAGTTATCTACCTCGTAACCGGCGAGCATCCCGATGAGAGCCGCAAGAAAGGCGCCACGGCGCCAGGAATTGACAGGGCAGGGACGTGACACAACCCTCTGTTCTTGTTGTAGAAGATGAGCCTGCGCAACGGGCTGTGCTCACCTACAACCTGGAAAGCGAAGGCTTTCGCGTCGTCGAAGCTGAGAACGGTGAAGAAGCTCTGCTTCTCGTCTCAGAGGAACCGCCTGACGTCATCGTGCTCGACTGGATGCTGCCGAGCGTCTCTGGCATCGAGGTCTGCCGTCAGCTGAAGATGCGTAAGGAGACGCAGGCGCTGCCGATCATCATGCTCTCAGCGCGCTCGGAGGAGATCGACAAGATCCGTGGTCTCGAAAC
>JBCBFV010000066.1:0-10121 GCA_038527425.1 Pseudomonadota bacterium | reverse complement strand
GTTGAGAACCCAAGGTCTGCGGCACGTGCGACCGCGTCGTCGGCTTGCGTATCGGAGATCGCGCTCCACTGGTCCGCGTGCGCGCTCAGGATATCGAACGCCAGCATTGAGGGTGTTTTACAGTCAAGGCGCCCCATGTTTGACACCGGGCCTTCGACAGTAACCATCTGTCCGGCTTGGTGACTGGCGGCCAGGCATTGGGCCGCTTCAGGTTCGACAACGATGATCTTTGGCTGCACCGACCAGCGCGCCCTGATCGCATGAGTGACCCCGGCGGCAAGCCCGCCGACGCCCGCTTGCAGATAGACGTGGCTGGGCCACCGACCGGACGCCTCGAATTCTTCGCGCATTTCTTCGGCCATCACGGTGTAGCCTTCCATCACGAGCCGCGGCGGCTCAGTGTAGCCGGGCCAGGAACCGTCTGCGAGATGGATCGCGCCCGTCCTCTCGGCGTCGGCGATGGCGGCCTCAATGCTGGCCTCATAGTCTTTGCCCGCACGAACCACTTCTGCGCCTTTTGCTTGTAGCCGTTCGGCAAAGTGCTCTGGCACCGTCTCAGACAGGTAGATGCGCGCCTTTGCACCAAAGTGCGTTGCACCCACAGCCACCGACATGCCGTGGTTGCCGGCACTGGCGCAGACAAAGGTCATCGTTTTGGCAACGTCACGTACTGCAGGTTCCGTGAACCCCTCGGGCCCGAGCGGGCGCCCCATCTCGGCTTCGATCAGTTTGGCCACGGCGTAGATGCCACCAAGGGCCTTGAACGCCCCGAGCCCCATCCGCTGGGTTTCGTCCTTAATCAAGATCGTCCGGCCGTCGACCTCGCGCGTCTCAAGAGATGTCGCGCGATACATCGGGCAGGCTTGCAGCAGGGCAAGAGGTTCGGCGGGGTCGAGGTGAGCGATATCCAACATGGGCTGAACACTAGCCTGCAAGGGCTGTGGTTTTCGGTCAGGTTGGGCTAAAATGTGAGAAAATTTCTCATGAGGACCTGTTCTTTGACCAAAAAACTGGACTCAGCTGACCGCAAGCTCCTTGAGCTCGTTCAAGTTGATGCGCGTATGGGGCTTGAGGCCTTGGCAGGAGAGACCGGTCTCTCGGTGGCGTCCGTGCAAAGGCGGCTCAAAGCGTTGAAGGATCAGGGGGCGATTTTATCTGAGGTCGCTGTCGTCGATCCGCGCAAGGCGGGCGTTGCCATGCGCTTTGTTGTGATGGTCGAACTTGAGCGAGAACGCCAAGATCAGATCGATGCCTTCGCCCGGCAGGTTCAGGCCGAACCCATGGTTCAGCAATGCTACTACATCACCGGGGACGCCGACTTTTGCCTGATCTGCATGGCCCGCGACATGGATGACTTTGAGGATCTCACCAAACGGCTGTTCTTCGACAACTCAAATGTGCGGCGTTTCAGAACATCCGTCGTGATGAGACCTCACAAGGTAGGCTTGGGCGTTCCCATCGCGCCCTAGAGTTTCACCCACGCGGCGTTGCGATCTGAGCTCCTGACGCAGGCATCGACAAATGCCACCCCCTTGAGCCCATCACCAATGGTAGGGAAGGTCACTGCTGCGTCCGGTGCCTCACCACTTTGGTGCGCGCGGATGGCCGCAGCGGCCTCGGAGTAGATGTTTGCGAAACCCTCAAGATACCCCTCTGGATGGCCGGGTGGGATCCTGCTGACCCGCTCTGCCGCAGCACCAGAGCCAGCTCCACCACGGGTGATCAACCGCTTGGGTTCTCCAAAGGGCGTGTGCCAGAGGTAGTTGGGATCCTCCTGCGCCCATTCCAGCCCGCCGGTCTCCCCATAGACACGGATGCGAAGCGCATTTTCGTTGCCGGGTGCCACCTGGCTCGACCACAGCATCCCGCGCGCGCCACCTGAGAAACGCAACATGACATGGGCGTTGTCGTCGACTTGGCGCCCTGGCACGAAGGCCTGAAGGTCTGCGGCAAGCTCCTCCGCCTCCAGCCCCGTGATGAAGCAGGCGAGGTTATAGGCGTGCGTGCCAATGTCGCCCGTTGAGCCGCCCGCGCCAGAGCGGGCAGGGTCCGTGCGCCATTCGGCTTGTTTGAAGTCCTGCTGAACGGTGAGCCAATCTTGCGGATACTCCACCTGCACGACGCGCACTTTGCCGATGTGACCGGCCTCGACCATCTCGCGGGCTTGGCGGACCATAGGGTAGCCCGTGTAGTTGTGGGTGAGCACGAAGAGCGCGTCTGAGCTTTCGGCCGCCTTCACCAGCTTCTTGGCGTCGGCCAACGTCGAGGTCAGCGGCTTGTCGCAGATCACGTGGATGCCGCGCTTCAGAAACTCCCGCGCGGCCTCGTAGTGGACGTGGTTGGGCGTCACGATCGACACCGCCTCGATCCCTTCCTTAAGCCGCGCTTCGCGGATCGCCATGGATTTGAAGTCGTCATAGACGCGCGGCAGGCCAAGGGCCTCTCCGCTCGCGCGGGACTTTTCGGGCGTGGAGGACAGCGCGCCGGCCACCAGTTCAAAGTGGTCATCAATCCGGCTCGCGATGCGATGAACGCCGCCGATGAAGGCGTCGTTGCCGCCGCCGACCATGCCTAGTCTGATACGTGCCATCTTATCCGATCCCCAGCATCTTGCGGTTGGCTGCTTCGTCGGTGCCGCCGTCTGCAAAATCGTCGAAGGCAACTTCGGTGGGGCGGATGATGTGATCGCGCACGAATGCCGCGCCTTCGCGGGCGCCGTCCTCGGGATGCTTGATCGCGCATTCCCATTCCACGACCGCCCAGCCGTCAAAGCCGATGGCCGTGAGTTTGGAGAAGATGGCCTTGAAGTCGACCTGCCCATCGCCGAGCGACCGGAACCGGCCCGCGCGATTGACCCACGACTGGAAGCCACCATAGACGCCTTGGCGGCCCGTCGGATTAAACTCGGCATCCTTAACGTGGAACATGCCGATGCGGTCGGCGTAGATGTCGATGTGATCGAGGTAATCGAGGCACTGAAGCACGTAGTGCGACGGGTCATAGAGCATCCGCGCGCGGTTGTGGTTGCCGGTCCGCTCAAGGAACATCTCGTAGGTCACGCCGTCATGGAGATCTTCGCCCGGGTGGATCTCGTAACAGACGTCGACGCCGCAATCCTCGGCATGATCAAGGATTGGCTTCCACCGCGCGGCGAGTTCGTCAAAGGCCGCTTCAACGAGGCCCGCCGGACGCTGGGGCCACGGGTAGACGTAGGGCCAAGCGAGGGCGCCCGAGAATGTCGCGTGTGCCGTGATGCCCATGTTCTTCGAGGCAGACAGCGCCTTCTTCACCTGATCGACCGCCCAGTCTTGACGGGCTGCCGGGTTGCCCCGGACGGCCTCTGCAGCAAAACCATCAAAGGCTGTGTCATAGGCCGGGTGTACGGCCACGAGCTGGCCTTGAAGGTGGGTCGAAAGCTCCGTCACTTCGACGCCGTTTTCCCGGGCAACCCCTTTAAATTCGTCGCAGTAATCTTTGCTTTCAGCGGCTTTCGCGAGGTTGATCAGCCGTCCGTCCCAGCTGGGGACCTGCACGCCAACATAGCCGCAATCGGCCGCCCATTTTGTGATGCTGTCCCACGAATTGAAGGGCGCCTCGTCACCCGCAAATTGCGCTAAAAAGAGCGCCGGGCCTTTAATCGATTGCATGTCATCCTCCCTAAAGTCTTACTTCATTGATGTCAGGTTCTCCCGGAGCACGATGTCGATCCGGATGTTCTCCTGGCTTTGTATGACTGGTGTTTTGTCGCATTTGGCGCGCAGCACGCGCAGCGCGCTTCGGGCCAGATGGCCCGTGTTCTGGGTAATGACGGCGTCGATCACCCCGTCGCGCAGCAGCGCGGCAGAGTTCTCGGTCAATTCGTGGTCGATCAGCACGGGACGCGTGGGCAGGTCTGCTGCGGCGATCGCGCGGGCAATGCCTTGCACGCTTGCGCCCACCGAATAGACGCCAATCGCGTCCCGGTTTTGTTGGAGCGCGCGCAGGGTGACTTTCTCGGTATGGGCCGGGTCTTCTTGGCCCTCCACAGAGGGGAGGGGTTCAAGATGGGTGTATTCGGCGCTCACCACCTGATCGAAACCGTGGCGTCGTTCGATCATGTCGCGGGATTGCTTGTTGGTGATGACGACAACGACCTTCCCGCGTCGCCCGCCTGTGAACCGACCAAGGAGGGTGCCCGCCGTGCGCCCTGCGGCGACGTTGTCGATACCAACAAAATGGTCCCGGTCGGAGTTCGGCTGGTCCGAGACCACCGAGACAACCGGGATGCCGCGCTTGCGCAGATCAGCGATTGCATCCCGCACCAAAGGCGTTTCCTTAGCCATGATCGCAAGCCCATCGACCTCCGCAGGGTCGAGACGGGCGAGGGTGGCGGCGAGCTCCGTGTGGTCGTGGTTGGGCACGCGGATCGTGCGCACCTCGGTCCGGTTCTGCGGGGCGTTTGTGATGACCTCCGAGATGCCTTGCTCAAGGCTCGCGAGGAACTGGCCCTTCCAATCTGGGAGCACAAACACGAAGCGATACGTCTTTTGCCGCGCGAGGTTTGCGGCGGCGGTGTCGCGGACAAAACCCAGCGTCTCGATCGCTTCCTGGACCTTTTGAATGGTCACCGAGCGGACGCCCGGGCGCTCGTTGAGCACCCGGTCAACGGTCGCGAGGCTCACACCTGCCACGCGGGCAACATCGTTGACCGTTGGTTTCGCGACGACTGTCAGACGTGGTTCAGCCAGCTTGTGCCTCCATCTCCTTGGCAAGTGCTTCAAAGAGGAGTGCCACAGCCTCTGCACCGGGGTCGTTGTGGCCTTTGAGGTTCTCCTCGGGGACGTAGGCCGCGCGGCCCGCCTTAGCACGGTGAATTGCGGCTGTGCTATCCGCGCCTGTGCGGGCAGCAGTCGCGGCGGCGGCGATCCCGTCTGGCAGGGCCGCCAGTGCGGGCGACAGCGCGTCGATCATGGTTCGGTCGCCCACCTGCGCGCCGCCAACCTGGCTCACGCGGTTGAGCCCTTCGGCAAGAGCACCTTGGACGCTCGCACCGTTCGAGCAGGCGTCACCTGTCGCATTGAAATAGATGGCGAGGATCACGCCGGACGAGCCGCCCATCGTCTGGCTGAGCTCGTTGCCGAGGGCCGGGAAGAGCTGGGTCAGATCGGCCAGCGGCATGCGATCGAGGCTGCCTTTGAGGGAGCGTGCCGCCGTAGCAAGCGTACTGCCCGTATCCCCATCGCCAGACTTCGCATCAAGCGTGTTCAGCTGGCTTTCAGCGGAGATCAAAAGATCAGCCACGTTTTCGATGATGCCGCGGGTGCGTGCGTTCGTCGACGGGATGGGCTCGATCGGGGTCAGCCCATCTGGCAGGCCCACCACGGGCGGTTCAACCACCGCCATCATGCCCGGCCACGCAGCCAGAGAGACAGGTTCGGCAAGGGCTGCCTTCTCCGCAGGGGTTACCGCCATGATCGAGACCGAAAAGCCGTGCATGTCGAGGGAGGTCATCAAAAGCGCTGGGCCCACCACGTGATGCGCGAGGCCGGAACTCGTCAGCGTATGCGTCAGCACCGACATCTCCAGCGGGGTGGTGGAGCCGAGGTTGTTTACGATGGCGACCACTTCGCCCTCGGCATGGCCTTTAAGCTTGTCGACCACCGTCTGCATGGCGCCTGCAGCGCTTGAGAAGTCGACCTGCTCAATGCCCGGTTCACCGTGGATGCCAAGGCCAAGCTCTGCCTTGCCCGCGCCAATGCGGGCTTCTTTTTGGGAGCCGGGGACGGTGCAGGTATCAAGGCTCATCCCGATAGAGGCGACTTTGCCAATGACGGATTGGGCGGCGGCTGTGACACTTGCGAGGTCTGCGCCGCTTTCGGCCATGGCGCCTGCGATTTTGTGCACGAAGAGGGTGCCTGCAACGCCGCGCGGCTGGGGTAGGTGGGGTAGCGCGATGTCGTCATCCACGACCACCATCTCCACCTTGCGGCCCAGGGCGCGCGCGCGTTCGGCGGCGAGGCCGAAGTTCAGCCGGTCGCCCGTGTAGTTCTTCACAATCAAGAGGCAGCCCGCGTCGCCCGTGACGGCCAGAATGCCCGCAAGCACCGCCTCAACGGAGGGGGAGGCGAAGACTTCGCCGCAGACCGCTGCCGTCAGCATGCCTTTCCCGACAAAGCCCGCGTGGGCAGGCTCGTGCCCCGATCCGCCGCCCGAGACGAGCGCGACTTTCGATTTGTCCCAATCCGAGCGGAACACGACCTTGATATGCGGATAGCCATCAAGCCGTGACAGGGTGCCGCCAGATGCGGCGAGCAGGCCGTCTATGGCCTCGGTGACCAAGTCCTCTTTGGCGTTGATAAACTGAGCCATGTCTGTCCTCCCTTAGGCCACGCGCATGCCCGACGCATCGAAATAGAGCGGGCTTTGCGGGGTGATTTTTATGGTTTCTTTGGCGGTGTAATCCTGGTGCGGGTCGCTGAGCGTCGTGATCGCGTGCCCCCGGACGTCGAGGTGCAGACGGATCTGATCGCCCAGATGCTCGGACCGGAGCACTTTCGCTTCAATGCCGTCGCCGCTTGCGTCCGCTTGCAGGATGTTCTCGGGTCTCAGGCCAATCTGCGTGCCCTTGTGGGAGCCGGGAAAGAGGTCAGCGGGCAGGATGTTGATCCGGGGCAGGCCAAGACGGCTCGCCACATAGACGCTTTTGGGGTTCTCGTAGATGTCCTTTGGCGTGCCGTATTGAACGAGTTTGCCCTCTTCAAGCACGCCGATATGCGTGGCCATGGTCATGGCTTCGATCTGGTCGTGGGTCACGTAAAGAAGCGTCGAGCCCAGGTCGGCCTGAATGCGTTTCAGCTGCACCCTGAGATCGGCGCGGAGCTTGGCATCAAGGGAACTCAGGGGTTCATCCATCAGGTAAATCTGCGGGTCCCGCACCAGTGCGCGCCCAATCGACACGCGCTGCATCTCTCCCCCCGATAGGGCCGTGGCCTTGTTGTCGAGCTTGTGCGGGATCTGAAGGATCTCCGCAATCTCCTGCACCTTCTTCGAGATCACATCCTCAGGCGTCTTCAAGATGGGGGAGCGCAGCGGGAAGGCCAAATTCTCCCGCACGGTGAGGTGGGGGTAGAGCGAGTATTGCTGGAACACCATCGCCACATCGCGCTGGGCAGGTGTGTACTGCCCCACGTCGCGGCCCCCGATATGCACGCTGCCGCTGTCGAGCTTTTCAAGCCCCGAAATCAGGCGCAACGTGGTGGTCTTGCCGGCGCCCGTAGGCCCAAGCAGCACCACGAAGGCGCCATCCTCGATGGTCATGGTGATGTCCTCGACGGCCTGCGTGGCGCCGAAGGCTTTTGAGACGTTGTTGAGTGAGACCTCAGCCATGGAGCACACCCTCGTTCAGTTCAGATTTGAGCGCGCGGCCCGTTTCCCGGTCAAACAGCGTGACCGTCTTCGGATCAAAGGTCATGCCCACACTTTCACCGGTTTTGGCCGTCTGGTTTGACGGGATCCGGGCTTTCACCTCGCCGCCTGCGGTTTTCAGCGTCACGATCTGGGTGGTGCCGAGGTACTCCGTCGCGAGGACCTCGCCCCGGAAAGGCGCCGCATCAGAAAGCGTCACGTGTTCAGGGCGGACACCAAACGCCATGTCGCCTTCGAAAGGCTCGCGGGTTTGCGGCACGCCGAAGCGGCTGCCGAGCATCTCAAGCTCGTTCGTGTTGGGGCCTAACTGTCCGTTAAAGTTCACGAAATTCATGCACGGCGAGCCGATGAAGCTGGCCACGAACATGGTGGCGGGCTTGTCATAGATCTCCTGCGGGGTGCCGAATTGCTCTACGACGGCGTTGTTCATAACGACAATTTTGTCGCCCATCTGCATTGCTTCGAGCTGGTCATGCGTGACGTAGACGGTGGTGGCGCCCATGCGGTCGTGCAGGGCGCGGAGTTCCTCGGCCATATGCTCGCGGAACTCGGCGTCGAGCGCGCCGAGAGGTTCGTCCATCATGAAGGCCTTGGGTTCGCGCACGATCGCTCGGCCAAGCGCCACCCTTTGACGGTCGCCGCCAGACAACCCGCCGACAGGCCGATCAAGGATGTTTTCAATGCCGAGGATTTGTGCGACCTCGGCCACCTTGGCCTTTACCTGCGCGCGCGGCATGCCTTGGCTGACCAAGGGGTAGCTAATGTTCTTGCGCACGTTCATGTGCGGGTAGAGCGCGAACATCTGAAAGACGAAGGCAATATCGCGTTGGCTGGGGGGGCGTTGGCTGATTTCCTCCCCGTCGAGAAGGATCTCGCCCGAGGTGGGAAGCTCGAGCCCCGCGATCATGCGAAGCGTCGTGGTCTTGCCGCAGCCCGAGGGGCCCAGCAGCATGAAGAACTCACCGTCTTCGATGGTGAAAGAGCTTTCGCGGACGGCCGTGAAGTCGCCGAACTCTTTCTTCAGGTTTTTGATGACGATCTGCGCCATGATTACTCCGGGAAGTGGCTGACGATGATGAACATCACCGTGCCAATCAGCGTGACAATGAAGGAATAGGTGAAGGCCCAGATCACAAAGGGCTGCATCAGCATGAAGACCCCGATGGCGATGAGGATGGTCGCCACCATTTCCCAGGGTCCGCGGCGCAGGCGAACGAGGCCGTTGAAGAAAGAACTCATTTGCGTACGGCTCCGAATGTGATCCCGCGCAGCAGATGCTTCCGCAGCAGGATGGTGAAGATCATGACCGGCAGGAGGAAGATCGTGACGCCTGCCGCAATGGCTGGCCAATCGAGACCTCCGACGCCGATGATCGTCGGGATAAAGGGTGGGGCTGTCTGAGCGTTGGCCGTGGTGAGAAGCACCGCGAAGGCGTATTCGTTCCAGGCAAAGATCAGGCAGAAAATCGCGGTCGAAGCGATACCCGTGGCGGCTTGCGGCAGCACAACTTTGTAGAAAGCTTGGAACCGCGTGTAACCGTCGATAAGGGCTGCTTCTTCGTATTCGGTTGGAATGCCGTCGATAAAGCTTTTTAGCAGCCAAACCGCGAGGGAGATATTCACGCCGGTGTAGAGCAAGATCATGCCCAGATGCGTGTCGCTGAGACCAAGCTGCCGGTACATCAGGAAGATCGGGATCGCGACCGCAATGGGCGGCATCATCCGCGTACTCAGGATGAAGAACAGCAAGTCATCGGCCAGCGGGATTTTAAAGCGGCTGAAGGCGTAGGCGGCCAAGGTGCCCAGGAAGACGCTCAGGAACGTCGAGCCGAAGCCGATGATCACAGAGTTGAGGAACCGCTGACCAAATTTGGAGGGGCCCACGATGACCATGTCGTACTGGCGCACAATCTCATCGGCCCAGGTTTCGGGCGGGTTGGCATCGAGGAACTCTTGGGTCTGTCGTGTCCGCGTCGTGAAGAGGTTCACATAGCCCTCGAGCGTCGGCTGAAAGCCTGCCTCGCTCTCGCCCCCAATGATGTACTTCGGGGGATAGCTGATCGCGTCGGCGGGGCTCTTGAAGCCCGTGAGCGCGATCCAGACCAGCGGGATCATCGTGATCAGCGCGTAGAGGATGACGAGCGTTCCGGCGAACCACTTGGTGCGGTTCGAAGGCTCGGTGACGGAAAAACTGCTCATCTCTCTTTTACCTTGTTGAGGGCCTTCACGTAGATGCTGGCGAGGCCGAAGACCGTCACGAAAAGGATGATCGCGTAGGCCGAGGCATAGCCGGTGCGCCATTTCTCAAAGGCTTCACGCTTGAGGTTGATTGACGTGAGTTCGGTCGTGGAGCCCGGGCCACCGCCCGTGAGCTGTACAACGAGGTCGAACATCTTGAAGTTCTCGATCCCGCGGAAAAGCACGGCCAGCATCAAGAAGGGCAGGACCATGGGCACGGTGATCGTGAAGAACTGGCGGAGCTTGGAGGCGCGGTCGACCTCGGCCGCCTCGTAGATGTAGTCAGGGATGCTGCGTAGGCCCGCAAGGCAGATGAGCATCACGAAAGGCGTCCACATCCAGGTATCCACGATGACGATGGACCAGGGCGCGAGGTTCACCTGCCCAAGCATCTCGAAGCTCGACGGGTCCTTCCCCGAGAAGAACGCGATGATGTAGTTAAAGAGGCCGATCTGCGGCTGGTAGAGGACGCCTTTCGTG
>JBCBFV010000065.1:0-10323 GCA_038527425.1 Pseudomonadota bacterium | reverse complement strand
CAAAGGCGGTATCTGTGATGCCTTCGTCGTCCACCACCGAGTAGGTGAAGACCATATCGCCGGTGTCAGCTGTGGACGTGACATCGAAGGTGAAATCACCGTTCAGCTTGATTGTCTGCCCAGTCGCCAGGACGACCGTGTCGCCGGGGGAGACCGGATTGCCGTTGATATGGGTAACTTCGACACCCGGATTGACGCTGACGTCGTTGGCCAGCACGTCGAAGGTCTTGGTGAACTCTGTCCCGATGGTGAAGTCATCATCGAAAGCCACGAGCTCGGCCTGGACGCTATCGCCCGCGATCAGAACGTTGGAGTCCCACGAGCTGTCAGAGGCGTCAGCGATACCGATCCGGATCGTGTTGACCTGAGGACTGCCAGGATCGGTCGTAGGCACCACCGGGATCGTCAGGGACATGGTGACGGTAAAGCCGTCCATCTCGGTGTTGAACTGGTCGCCCGTGTTGTCGTTGTAGAGGTTGAGCGTGTTCTGCTCGTTGATGTTGGTCACCGACGTGTTGCCGTTGCCCACAGCCATGGGCACGAAGGTACCGTTGATCCAAACCGCGACCACGTCGTTGTAAATCGACGAGGTGTATTCGGGGTATTCCTCGGACGCGAAGGTGAACTGCATCGTGATGAAGTCAGCTTCGGTCGTGAAGGACACGTCCATATAGGCCGCATCAAACGTGGATCGCCCGGCGACGGCGTTGAAATCCGCGTTGTTGTTTTCGCCAGACGTGTTCGTCGACGTCCGCGTGGAGACGTTCGACTGCGTGGCGTTTTGCGTGGTGAAGCTCGCCGCCTGACCAGTCGACAGGATCACGCCCGTCTCGGACGGCAGCACATCTGTCGAAAACCCGTTCGGATCGGAATAGATCGCAGAGGATCTGTTGTCGCCGGAATAACTTGCCCCGACGACAGTTACGCCTTCACCGAAGATGGTCTCAGCCATCTGCGTTGCAGTCGCATTGATGTTGTACTGGATCTCGTTGCCAGCGACCATAATCTGCCCCACCTCGCCCGATCGCTGGACATGGCAACGGCAAAAATGGCGCCCCACCGCACCTTCAAAAAACCAACCGCTGTAGGAACCTGCTCGATCCCTTACCCTGCCTCGGGCATTTGTTTTTTCACGGGTTTTCCCGCATTGCTCTTAGCGCTACTCGAAATGCGCTGATTTGCCTAGGAAATTTTACCAAAGCCGCGCTTTGCAGGGTTGAGGATGGAAGACGCATCGCTAGGCTTGCATTATGGCAACACCTATCGATCCCGTTGAACTGACCGCTGCGCTGGTACGCTGTCCCTCTGTGACCCCTGAAGAAGGAGGCGCGCTTGAGCTGTTGCAAGAGCGGTTGGGAGAGGCCGGTTTCCTGTGTATGCGCGTGGATCGGGGCGGGGTTTCGAACCTCTTCGCGCGCTGGGGTGGGAAGGGGCACGCCCGCACCTTTGGCTTCAATGGTCACACCGATGTCGTGCCTGTAGGCGATGAGGCCGCTTGGACCCATCCGCCCTTCGGCGCTGAAATTCACGA
This sequence comes from Pseudomonadota bacterium, assembly GCA_038527425.1. Lineage (GTDB taxonomy): Bacteria > Pseudomonadota > Alphaproteobacteria > Rhodobacterales > Rhodobacteraceae > Shimia_B. The sequence goes on along the minus strand of JBCBFV010000065.1, from coordinate 8,792 downwards.
CGGCTTTCTCTATGGGCGCGGCTCCACCGATATGAAGAGCGGGGTCGCCGCCTTCACCGCCGCCGCCATCGATTTTGTCACCGACACCCCGCCGGACGGCGCCATCATTCTTGCGATCACCGGGGATGAAGAAGGCGATGCATTCGACGGCACCGTGGCCCTTCTGGACTGGATGGGCGCCAATGATGAGGCGATGACAGATTGCCTCGTGGGCGAGCCCACCAACCCAGAAGAGATGGGTGATGCCATCAAGATCGGACGGCGCGGATCGATGACAGCCTGGGTGACGATACGGGGTGTGCAGGGTCACTCCGCCTATCCGCATCTCGCGGTGAACCCGCTGACAGCTTTGGCGCGGCTGATGGATACCTATGGGTCGCACACGCTCGATGAAGGGACGGCGCATTTTGATCCCTCAACGCTCGCGATCGTTTCGATGAGCACAGACAATACCGCCACGAACGTGATCCCGTCCGAGGCGCGTGGCGTGGTGAACATCCGCTTCAACGACCTTCACTCCGGCGCCTCCATCACGGCGTGGTTGCAGAGCGAGGCCGATAAAGTGGCCGAGGCCTACGGCGTCACAATCGACATTCAGGTGAAGATATCGGGGGAGAGCTTTCTGACCCCGCCGGGCGATCTCTCCAAGCTCGTGCAGGCGGCTGTACAGGCCGAGACGAACCGAGTGCCGGAGCTTTCGACCTCTGGTGGGACGTCAGACGCGCGCTTCGTGAAGCACCACTGCCCGGTCGTCGAGTGCGGCCTCGTTGGCAAAAGAATGCATGCCGTTGATGAAAGAGTGCCACTGGAAGATGTGCACCGCCTCAAAGCGATCTATATGCGGGTTCTGAGGGAGTATTTCGGTTGAGCGTAGATGTCGCAGAAACCCAGAACGTCACCGCGTGCCAAGCCATGCGGCGGTCAGTTTTTATCAACGAGCAAGGTGTCTCGGAGGCGGATGAAGTGGACGGCAAGGACGGCGATGCAGTCCACCTGCTCGCGTCGCTGAACGGCTATCCGGTGGGCGCAGCGCGGGTCTTGCCCATGGGCACCACGGCCAAGATCGGTCGAGTATGTGTCCTTCGCGACCACCGCGGCAAAGGCATTGGTGAGGCGATTTTGGAGGAATGCCACAACTCCGCCCGCCGCCTAGGGGCCACACGCGCAATCCTCGGGGCGCAGCTGAGCGCTTTGTCCTTCTACGAGCGGCTGGGCTACCGGGCCTATGGTGCGGTCTTTGATGACGCCGGGATCGATCACCGGATGATGGAAATCTCGCTTTAGGGTGTTTGGGGGGCGCTGGGGCGCTGCCCCAGACCCCGAAGTACAAGGCACAAAGAAGACGGGTTTGCTGTTGTCTGGGTGCATGGTAGGTGCCGGGTATGAGCCGCATTCCAAGCCGCGAAGAGATCCTTGAGTGGATTTCCGAGAACCCCACAAAGACGTCCAAACGCGATATCGCCAAGGCCTTTGGTATCAAGGGGGCTGCACGGATCGATCTCAAGCGCATCCTGAAGGAGCTTGAGGCCGACGGGCATCTGGAGAAGACGAAGAAGTCGTACCGCGACCCTGAGCAGCTGCCGCCCGTCAGTGTGCTGACAGTGGCTGGCGCGGATGCCGATGGGGATGTTTTCGCCCGCCCGATGGAGTGGAAGGGCGAGGGCCCTGAGCCGCGCATTCTGATGGTGTTTCGTGCCTCCGACGGGGCGCTGGGGGCCGGGGATCGCGTGCTTGCCCGGCTGAGCGCGGTGCAGGGCGAGGATTATCACTATGAGGGCCGCCTGATTCGCAAGATCGGCACCAATCCCAAGCGCATTCTGGGGGTGTTCCGGCGCGGTTCGGAAGGGGGGCGGATCGTTCCTGTGGACAAGAAGAGCGACCGGGAGTGGGTGGTGCCTGCGGGGGCGACGGGCGGGGCCAAGGAAGGTGAGCTCGTTGAAGCGGAGCAAGCCGGGCCGCGCGGGCGCATGGGATTGCCCAAGGCGCGCATCGTCGATCGGTTGGGAGACCCTTCGGCGCCCAAGGCGGTGAGCCTCATCGCCATCCATCATCACGGCATTCCCGATGCCTTCCCCGATGACGTTGTGGCGGAGGCCGATGCGGCTGAGCCGGTTGAGCTGGGTGCGCGCGAGGACCTGCGCGATCTGCCGTTGGTCACCATTGATCCCGCCGATGCGCGCGATCACGATGATGCTGTCTGCGTCTTGCGGGCCGATCATGGGTTCACCGCATGGGTCGCGATCGCGGATGTGGCGCATTACGTACGCCCGGGCTCAGAGCTTGACCGCGAAGCGCGCAAGCGGGGCAATTCCACCTATTTCCCAGATCGCGTTGTGCCGATGTTGCCGGATGTGCTCTCGGGCGATCTGTGTTCCCTTCATGAGGGTGTCGAACGCGCTTGTCTCGCAGTTGAGATGCAGATCGATGCGCAGGGCACGCTGCTGTCCCATCGCTTTGTGCGGGGGCTCATGCGCTCGCCGGCCTCGCTGCATTATGAAGAGGTGCAGGCGGCAATTGATGGCGCGCCGAACGCGCGGACGGAGCCGTTGCTCGAAGATCTGCTGAAGCCGCTTTATGAGGCCTATGCCGCGCTCACCACGGCGCGAGAGGCGCGGCAGCCGCTCGATCTCGACCTGCCAGAACGTCAGATCATCCTGAGCCCGAAGGGCATCGTGACCTCGGTCGCTTTCAAGGACCGGCTCGACGCCCATCGCCTCATTGAAGAATTCATGGTGCTGGCCAATGTGGCCGCCGCGAAGACCTTGTCCGAGAAGCGTGTGCCGCTTCTCTTCCGTGTCCATGAGGAGCCCTCGCCGGAAAAGCTCGACGCGCTGCGCGAAACGGCTGGGTCGATCGGCCTGACGCTCGCCAAAGGGCAGGTGCTGAAGACAGCGCAACTGAACCGGCTGCTGCGTCAGGCCCAGGGAACGGAGTTTGCCGAACTCATCAATATCTCTACGCTCCGGAGCATGACACAGGCGTACTATTCGCCTCAGAACTTTGGGCATTTTGGGCTGGCGCTCAGCCACTACGCGCACTTCACCTCCCCTATTCGGCGCTATTCGGATTTGATCGTGCACCGCGCGCTGATCACCGCCCATGGTTGGGGCGACGATGGGTTGAGCCCCGAAGAGATCGACCGGCTGGATGCAACGGCCGAGCATATCTCCGAGACGGAGCGGCGCTCGATGCTCGCGGAACGCGATACGTCAGACCGCTACCTCGCCGCCTATTTGAGCGAACGCGTGGGCAATGAGCTGACAGGCCGCGTGTCGGGTATCGCCAAGTTCGGCGTGTTCGTGAAGCTTGATGAGACGGGCGCGGACGGCATGGTGCCCATACGCGAGCTGGGCGATGAGTACTTCCATTACGACGCCGATGATCACACGCTGACGGGGGCCGACACTGGTCGGGTGATCGGGCTTGGCCAACGCGCAACGGTGCGACTGACCGAGGCCACGCCTGTCACCGGCGGGCTCATCCTCGAGATGCTGGAGCTTGAGGGGGCGACAGTGCCGCGCGGCAGTGCGCGCCCGGGCAAGCCACCCAAGCGCAAGATGCGCGCGAGCAAGAAAAAGGGCTCGAAACTGCGCAAGGTGACACGCCGTCGGCGATAGGATGCGCATTTGCGCAGTCTTGCACTGACAGGGGCGTCGCGCCCCTCTAAGCTGCTAGGCATTAGGTGTCTCTGATGTAACGCCATGCGCTCGATTATTGCTCTTTTGATGTTTTTCTCCTTGGCGACCTTGGTCGGTGCGGCGACGTTGAGCCCAACCCCCAATCCGCCCAAGCCGGAGATCCGCGTGAGCAGCGCCAAAGAAGAGGCCTTTCAGAACTGGGTCGCATCCTACAAGCGTCAAGCCGCCGCGCGGGGCGTGCCGCAACGCGTGCTCGATCAGGCGTTCCGGGCCGTTCGCTACAACGAAGAGGTGATCGAGAAGGACCGCAATCAGGCGGAGTTTTCGCTGGCGATTTGGGACTACCTCGGCCGCATCGTCTCCGACGAGCAGGTGCGCAATGGGCGCGCGGCGCTGAGACGCCATCGGCGCAGCCTGCAAGCCATCGAAGATCGCTACGGCGTCGATAAAGAGGTGGTCGTGGCCGTCTGGGGCGCGGAGACGCGCTATGGCGAGACGCGAGGAGACATATCGGTCGTCGAGGCCACCGCGACGCTCGCGTTCGATGGGCGGCGCGGGCGGTTCTTTCGATCACAGCTTGATGAGACGATCAACATCCTGATCCGGGGCGACACGACCGCCCGGAACCTCAAGGGCAGCTGGGCGGGCGCCATGGGGCACACGCAGTTCATCCCGTCGAGCTACCGCGCCTATGCCGTCGATTTCGACGGCGATGGGCGGCGCGACATCTGGGCCAATGACCCGACAGACGCACTGGCGAGCACGGCGGCCTACCTGAAACGCTTCGGCTGGCGACAGGGTCAGCCGGTGGCCGTCGAGGTGCGTTTGTCGAAAGGGGCGGATGTGTCTCTAGCGCGGCGCTCCTTCGTCCTCTCCCCCGCGCAATGGGCGGCGCGCGGGGTCACCGGGCTCGATGGAAAGCCCCTCCCGAATTACGGGCAGGCATCGCTTTTTCTGCCAGCAGGCGCCGCGGGGCCTGCGTTCCTCACCTTCAACAACTTCCGGGTGCTTGAGCGGTACAATGCGGCCGAGGCCTATGTTCTGGCCGTTGGGAACCTCGCGCTGCGTGTGGGCGGGGCGGGGCCGATCCAAGGGTCATGGCCCGTCGGCAGCAGGCCGCTCAAACGCGCGGAGATTCAGGAACTGCAGGAAAGGCTCACGGCGGCGGGGTTTTCCACCCAAGGGGCTGACGGCCTCATGGGGCCCAATACCACGAATGCGATCCGGCAGTATCAACGCGCGCGGGGGCTCAAGGTGGACGGCTTTGCCTCGCTCGACCTTCTGGCCGATCTGAAGCGCTAGGCCTCCACGAACTCGGAGCGGGCGTAGCCCTGCAGGAAGAGGAGCGCGGTCAGATCACCGTGGTTGATCCGCACATCGCACTGCGCCTGAACAGACGGCTTCGCATGGATCGCCACGCCGAGCCCTGCTCGACCGAGCATCCCCAGATCATTGGCCCCGTCGCCCACGGCCAGCGCGTCATCCTCGCCGATGCCGAGCTGCGCAGTAAGCTCCTCAAGCGCCTGAACCTTCGACTCCCGGCCAAGGATCGGGCGTTGAACGTCACCGCTCAGCACATCGCCGTCCTCAAGCAGCACGTTCGCGCGGTTCTCATTGAACCCCAGACGCGCCGCGACGCGCTCAGTAAAGAACGTGAACCCGCCTGAAACGAGCGCGGCGAAGGACCCATTGTCCCGCATCGTCGCCAGCAACACTGGCCCGCCCGGCATCAGCGTGATGCGATCGTCATAAACCTCCTGCAGCGCCGCCAGCGGCAGACCTTTGACGAGGCCCACACGCTCGGCCATCGCCTCCTCAAACCCCAACTTGCCATCCATGGCGAGCGCGGTGATCCCGGCGACTTTCTCCCCGATGCCCGCATGGGCGGCCATTTCATCGATGCATTCCTGCTGGATCATCGTAGAATCCATATCCGCGATCAGCAGCTTCTTGCGGCGCGCGCCGTCGGGCAGGAGGTTCACATCGACACCCTGGGAGTCGAGCTCCTCCCGCAGGCCGTCGGGTAAAGTGCCTTCGATTTCAGCGGCTTCCCCGTCTGAGAGCCAGCGAACCGGGCCATCAACTCGGGCAACATGGGCTGTGGTCAAGCCGCCGGGTTTTGCGATCATCGATATAGTCATGGCGCTGGCCTAGCCCCGCCCGCCGGGAACGCCAAGTGGAAACCGGGTTTCCGATACGAACGGGCTTCATCATGATGATGAGCGTTTTGGCTGTTGCTGGCGGGACCCGCGCACCGTAGACGCACAGGTGGGACACCTCTCCCCAACGAGAGGCGCATATCTGTAAGGGTAACACCGATGGCTCACCAAGCACCGGCTACGCGGCCGGCAAACCCGCGTTTTTCGTCTGGCCCCTGTGCCAAACCCCCCACCTTCGCATTGGATAAACTTGCCGACGCGCCTTTGGGCCGCTCGCACCGTGCTGCTGTGGGCAAAGAAAAACTGAAATCCGCCATCGAGCGGACCCGCGAAATCCTCGGCGTACCGGCGGATTATAAGATCGGGATCGTGCCCGCCTCTGACACCGGCGCCTACGAGATGGCGATGTGGAACCTCCTGGGCGAACGCCCGGTCGAGATGGTCGCCTGGGAAAGCTTTGGCGCAGGCTGGGTGACCGACGCGGTCAAACAGCTCAAGATCGACGCCACCGTGCACACGGCAGACTATGGCGAGATCGTCGATATGGCCGCGCTGAACTACGACCACGACGTCTGCTTCACCTGGAACGGCACGACCTCTGGCGTGCGCGTGGCAGGCGACCCGATCCCTGCGGATCGCGCGGGGCTCACGCTCTGCGATGCGACGTCGGCGGCCTTCGCGATGGACATGCCTTGGGACAAGCTCGATGTGACGACCTTCAGCTGGCAGAAGGTGCTCGGCGGCGAGGCCGCGCACGGCATGCTGATCCTGAGCCCCCGCGCCGTGGAGCGTCTCGAAAGCTACTCGCCCCCTTGGCCGCTCCCGAAGATCTTCCGCCTCACCAAGGGCGGCAAGCTCATCGACGGCATCTTCACGGGTGCCACAATCAACACGCCCTCGATGCTCTGCGTGGAAGATTACCTCCACTGCCTCGATTGGGCTGAAAGCGTGGGCGGCCTCAAAGGTCTCATCAACCGCGCGGCCGCCAGCGCGCAGGCGGTGTGGGACTTCTGCGACCAGAACGACTGGATCGCGAACCTGGCCACAGACCCGGCGACGCGGTCGACCACGAGCGTGTGTCTGAAGTTCACCGACGACCGCATCCAAGACGGCGCGGCCTTCGCCAAGGCTGTGGCCAAGCGGCTGGAGACCCACGGCGTCGCCCTCGACATCGGGGCCTACCGCGATGCGCCAGCTGGCCTGCGCATCTGGTGCGGCTCCACGGTGGAGACCTCCGACATCGAGGCCCTCCTCCCTTGGATCGACTACGCCTTTCACGCCGAAATCAACGCGCTCACCGAAGCTGCGTAACTGCCCTTTTCAGGACACCTAAAATGCCCAAAGTACTCGTCTCCGACAAACTCTCGGAAACCGCCGTTCAGATCTTCCGCGACCGTGGAATTGATGTGGATTTTCAACCCGACCTCGGGAAGGACAAGGACAAGCTTCTGTCCGTGATCGACCAATATGATGGTCTCGCGATCCGCTCGGCCACGAAGGCGACCGAGAAGATCATCGCCGCCGCCGAGAACCTCAAAGTCATCGGCCGCGCCGGGATCGGCACCGACAACATCGACAAAGATGCCGCCTCCAAGAAAGGCATCATCGTCATGAACACGCCCTTCGGGAACATGACGACAACGGCCGAGCACGCCATCGCCATGATGTTCGCCGTGGCGCGTCAGATCCCGGAGGCCTCCGCCTCCACCCACGCGGGTAAGTGGGAGAAGTCGAAGTTCATGGGGGTGGAGCTCACTGGCAAGACACTGGGCGTCATCGGTGCAGGCAACATCGGCGGGATCGTGTGTGATCGCGCGAAGGGCCTGAAGATGAAGGTCATAGCCTATGATCCGTTCCTCTCGGAGGAGAAGGCCGCCAAAATGGGCGTCGAGAAGGTGGAGCTGGATGAGCTCTTCCCCCGCGCCGATTTCATCACGCTCCACGTCCCCAAGACGGAGCAGACCGCCAACATGATCACGGCGGAACGTATTGCTCAGATGAAGAAGGGCGTGCGGATCATCAACTGTGCCCGCGGTGGCCTCGTCGACGAAGACGCCCTCGCAGAAGCGCTGAAATCCGGCCACGTCGCTGGCGCTGCTTTTGATGTCTTCGCGGTGGAGCCCGCAACGGACAGCCCCCTCTTCAACCTATCCAACGTCGTCGTCACACCCCACCTCGGCGCCGCAACGACCGAGGCGCAAGAGAACGTGGCCCTGCAAGTGGCCGAGCAGATGTCGAACTACCTGCTCGACGGCGCGGTAGAGAACGCGCTGAACATGCCCTCGATGACGGCTGATGAGGCGAAGGTCATGGGCCCATGGGTAAAGCTCGCCGGACATCTGGGTGCCTTCATCGGCCAGATGACGGATGAGCCGATCAAGGCCATCAACATCCTCTATGACGGTGCCGTCGCAAACATGAACCTGCCCGCGCTCAACTGCGCGGTCATTGCGGGGATCATGAAACGCGTAAACCCGGACGTGAACATGGTCTCCGCCCCCGTGATCGCCGCCGAACGTGGCATCAACATTTCCACCACAAACCAAAGCAAATCAGGCGTTTTCGATGCCTACATCAAGGTGACGGTGGTGACCGAGGAACGTGAACGCTCCATCGCGGGCACGGTGTTCTCCGACGGCAAGCCGCGCTTCATTCAGATCAAAGGCATCAACGTCGACGCCGAGATCGGCCGCCACATGGTCTACACCACGAACGAAGACGTGCCGGGCATCATCGGCCTTCTGGGGAACACCATGGGCAAGGCCGGCGTGAACATCGCGAACTTTACGCTGGGCCGGAACACGCCCGGTGGTGAGGCGATCGCGCTTCTCTACATCGACCACCCGGTGCCCGCCGACGCGATCAAAGCGCTGGAGGCCACGGGCATGTTCACCCAGGTTGAATACCTCGAGTTCGACGTCGCCTAGCGTCTGGACTCCTCGGTCCGGCGGCCTCCCTCTGCCGGACCACCCTTCGGCAAGGTAGCCCCTCCCCC
>JBCBFV010000064.1:0-10332 GCA_038527425.1 Pseudomonadota bacterium | reverse complement strand
CCCTGCCCGATGTAGCTGTCGACACCTACGGGCAGGTGCGGGCCATGCTGCTCGATCGCAGCCGTGGGCAGGATCGCGATGGTGCGGTCAGGGTCGATGGCCAGCTCCGTGGCCGGGTAGTCCATCCAGTATCGGCTTTTCATTCCGCAGGGGCCCCTTCGAGCGGTGCGCGGCGGGACGCTGTCATGCCAATAAGGGTGTCGGTCTTGGCCGCCACCTTCTTGAGATGCTTTTCCAGCGACGCACGCGGTGCGGTATCCATCAGGAAATGGGCCGCAAATGCCTTCTTCGCGCGCGGCTTCAGCAAAAGGCCAACACCCCGCATCAAGGTCCGCTTGCCCGGCGCCCCGATAAACATGGTGAGCCACCGGCTCGCCCCGCAGGTGGTGAAGACGCCCAACCGCTCAATGTGGTGGAGGCCGGGTTTGATGATCTCCCCCTCGGCCTTGGGCATGTGGAAGGCCACATCGGGCAAAAGAACCCGGTCGAGCCATCCCTTCAGCATCGCAGGCAGCCCGTACCACCACGTGGGATAGACAAAGATCAGCGTGTCGCACCAAAGGATGTCGTCGCAGTAATCGGCCACAGGTTTGCGGTTGGTCTCGGTGTCCTCGTAGCCCACCCATTCGTCCCGGGTGAGGACCGGCTGAAAGCCCTCGGCGTAGAGATCGCGGAGCCGTGTTTCCACACGCGCATGCTCAAGGCGGCCCATGACGGTGTCGCGCACCGCCGAATTGAATGACCCTTCCTTCGGGTGGCAGTAGACGACCAATGCGCGCATGTCTCAGAATGCCTCCATCTCTTTGCGGACCCGGGCGAGGAAGGCTTGGCACCCCGCGGGTGTAATGTTGTTCATATCATACTGAGCGATGTACCTCACCTTGTGCGCCCCGAAGGTGAGCCTGAGCCCTCGTTTGAAGAGCTTGCGAGGCGGGTCACCGGCAAGGAACGCAAGCTTGCGCGTCGCGCCATAGGTCGTGACGGTCGCGATCCTTTTCACATTCTTCATGCAGGGCCAAAGCTTGCCGTCCCTGAGCTCGAAGGAGACACCTGGCAGCATCACGCGATCATGCCAGCCCTTCAGGATCGCGGGATAGCCAAAGTTCCAAACCGGGTGGCAAAAGACGACCGCGTCGGCCGCGCGCAGGCGGTCCACATAGCCTTGGACAGGTGCCGTGTTGATTTCGGTGTTGTGATAGTTCCGACGCTCTTCCTCCGTCAGCACGGGGGAAAAACCCTCTGCATAGAGATCGCAGTCATCCACCTCCCAGCCGCGTTCCCTCAGCGTGTCCACGACGATCTGATGCGCTGCCGCGTTCAGGCTGTCGGGCACCGGGTGGGCGTAGATGACGAGCGCCCTCATTCTGCGGCGGTCTTTGGCTGCTGGAGCCCCGGCCAGGCGTACATCTTCTCGTACGTCCAGTCGGGATCATCCCATGCGATCATCTTGCCGGGATTTAGAAGGCCTTTGGGGTCCGCCTCGCGCTTGAACTCGAGCTGGCGCTCATCAACCGACTGCCGCCCGCCCTCTTCCAGGGTGTAGCGATGCGGGTTGAAGTTCATGGCATGGTTGGCCTCATGAATGGCGATGATCTCGTCGAGCCGCTCTTCGGTCGTGAAGTTCACTAAAGTCAGCGAGCCGAAGGAGATCTTGCCGTTCTGCCGCGTCACCTCGATGTGCTGCAGGCATTCGGGGCTCAGGAGCTCGCGGATCTTTTGGGCGACGGGGATCGGGTTTTCGTTGCCATAGGCGATCTGCAGATAGGTGATCTTGGGATCGACCTGCAGCGCGCGCAGCGTGGTGTGGTTCCAGCCGTATTCGAACGATGGGCCGGGATCTTCGGCCCACTCGGTGACAGAGCTCTCGTAGATGACGTTTGCGTTCTCCCAAGCATCGGTGAACGTACGCCACGCAGGCATGGAATGCGGTGCCACCATGATCGCGAGAAGGACGTCACCGGCCTCAGCATAGGGCGCGATCTTGGGGAAGTACTTCTCCGTAATCGGGGCCTCATAGATGGAGAGCTCCTTCAACAGGATCCCGTCGCAGGAACCGAGGTCGTAGGCGTACTGCATCGCCTCGTCGAAATCCTTGAAAGTGACGAAGAGATGCTCCCAATCGTAGGCGGGGGCGAGCGGGATCTCGATCTCCGTGATGATCCCGTTCGTGCCGTAGGCGTGGGAGACACGGTGAAGATCGTCACCCGTGATGTCGATCACGCGGGGCTCTTCCTCCATCGTCACAACGCGCAGGCGGATAATGTTGCCCGGATCGCGCAGCGAACCCCAGCGGATGGAGCCCACCCCGCCCGAGCCGCCCGCGATAAAGCCGCCGATCGTGGCCGTCGACCAGGTGGAGGAGAACATGCGGATCTCCTGCCCGCTGTCGGCGATGCAGGCGGCGTCGAGGTCTTTGAGGATTACGCCCGGCTCGCAAATCACGCGGCCCGAGTGGATTTCTTTCACTTTGTTCATCTTGGCCACGTGCATCACGCAGCCCCCGGCGAGAGGCATCGCTTGCCCGTAATTCCCCGTGCCTGCGCCTCGTGTGGTGACGGGGACATCGTTGGCATAGCAAATGCGCAGGATATCGATGATGTCGTCCTGGCTTTCCGGGATGCACAGGAAGTCGGCTACCACGTGGTCGAGCCGGTCCTTCAGCACCGGCGAATACCAGAAGTAGTCGCGCGAGCGCTGCTTGACGGCGGCGCCTCGGGTGACGGTGCGGATGCCCTTTTCCTCAAGGGCTTTGATGGCGGCATCTAGGTTCATACTGGCTCCAGAGCGTTCATTAGCGGGTCGAGTTCTGCGTAATCAGGAAGCGTGCGGTCGATGGCGCGGCCCGCGCGCATGACGATGCGGTCCGATTGCGGACGGGCGAAGAGTTCGGTCCAATTGCGCGCCTTGCAGATCACGAGGTCTGCGGGCGCGCCGGGCGCGAGGCTCGGCGCCTCAAAACCACAGGCGGCGGCGGGGTTCGTCAGGAACGCGCGCGACCAGTCCGGGTCTGCGTGGTCGAGATGCCCGATCCGCGTCGCCTCCCGCATCACCTCAATCATGTCCATGTCGCCATAGGCGTAGAACGGATCGCGGGTGTTATCAGAGGCAAAGCTCACATTGATGCCGCGCGCTTTCATCTCGTGGACGAGGGTGATGCCGCGATTTCGGGGCGTCCGCGCGCCATGGCGGTCCTGCAGATAAAGATTGCACATCGGCAGGCTGACCACATTGATCCCGGCCTTGGCCACAAGATCGAGCGTGGCGAGCGCTTCTGCTTCCGGCATCACGGAAAGCGAACAGAGGTGCCCCACAAGGACCTTGCCGTCGTACCCATGCTCCAGCACGAGCTCGGCGATGTCTTTGAGCGTGTTGACCGTGGGGTCCATTGTCTCGTCGACGTGGAAATCGAGGTCGAGGCCCCGGTCCGTGGCCGCCTTGATGTAGTCTTTCAGCCACTCCCGCAGATGCGGATGCGGGTATGTGACCGCGCCGAGAACACCGTCGTGGGACGCCACAAGGTCCGCGCAGCCATCGAGCGATGTGGGGTCCTCATCAATCATGTCGCCCACAGTCAAAGCCGCAGCTTGCAAAGCGATCCGCCCTGCCCACTCCGCGCGAAGCTCCGCAAAGACCTCCCAGGACACCGCCGCCGCCTTGGTATCGCCCACGTAGTCGAGATGCGTACGGATGGCGCGGGTGCCGTGGGCATAGGCAGTCCTCAGGGCAAAACCCATGCGCGGGAAAAGGTCTGGGCGGTCCCACCGCCCCTCCTTATCGCTGCGCACCGCCTCCAAGGCGCCGTCGAATGTCCCGTTCGGGTTCGGCGTCCGGTTCCACATCTGCGCCTTGTCGAGATGCGTGTGGCTTTCGACAAAGCAGGGAAACGCCATGGCGCCCTTCATGTCGACCACTTGATCGGCCGCCTCGTCGGTGATCTTGCCGTCCGCCAGCGTCAGCGATGTCCGCACAAGGCTCGCCTCAGAGCCCATAAGGAACCCCGGAACAGACAGGCCTTCTAAACGGATGGCTTGGGAGCCAGCGCCGGCATCGGGCAGAGCCATGTGGTCCATGATCACTCCCGCTTCAGTGCCGATTCATGCCACTTGCGCAGGGCAAGATGCGAGATAAGGGAGGTGGTCGCGTAGATGATCACCCCCGTCAGCGCGATGAGGATGAGCGCCGCAAACATTCGCGGAATCTGCAACCGGTAGCTCGCCTCCAGAATGCGGAACGCAAGGCCCGATCCCATGCCACCGGTACCGGCCACATACTCCGCCACGACCGCGCCGATCAGCGCGAGGCCGCCTGCGATCTTCAAACCACCCAAGAAGTACGGCAGCGCCGATGGCAGCTGCAGATGGATCAACCGCTGCCACCGATTGGCTTTGTAGATCGTGAAGAGATCGCTGAGATTGTGGTCCGTCGATTTCAGGCCGAGCGTCGTGTTCGCCAAAATCGGGAAGAACGCCACGATCCATGCGCACAGCAGAAGGCCCACAAGGCGGCTTTCGATATAGATAAAGATCAGCGGCGCGATGGAGACGATGGGCGTCACCTGCAGGATCACCGCAAAAGGTGAAAACGACATCTCCGCAAAGCGCGAGAGCGAGAAGAGCACGGCAAGCCCCACCCCGCCCACAATCGCGACAAGGAGCGCGAGGCCGGTGATCTGAAGCGTAATGAGAAGCGATTGGAACAGCGTCCCCCAATCCTCGATTAGGGTCTGCAGCACGAGGCCCGGACGCGGCAGGATGTAAGGCTCAATCTCGTTCCAAACGACGAGCCTGTCCCAATACCAGATCGCGAGCGCCATCACAGCGAGGGGGATCACGTATTTCGCAATCTCCTCAGTGCGCCGGCGGCGGGCGCGACGCTCTTCGTCGGCATCAAACATTGGACCGGCATCGGTTTTGGAGGCTACCTTAGGCCCGCTATCTGCGATGGTCATTCCGCTGCCTCCTGCAAGTTCAGCGCGCCGTGCAGCATGTCGGAGGCCTCGCGTGCCACTTCGCCATAGCGTTGGGAAGTGCGCCATTCGATCCCCCGCGGATAGGGTGCATCGACTTCAATCTCATGGATGATCCGGCCCGGGCGCGCGGCCATCACAAGGATGCGGTCGCTGAGAAAGACGCTCTCAAAGACAGAATGGGTCACGAAGATCACCGTGGCGCCCGTCTGCGCTTTTAAGGAGAGCAGATCATCATTTAGCTTCTGGCGCGTGATCTCATCGAGGGCGGCAAAGGGCTCGTCCATGAGGATCAGGCGCGGGTTCGTGGCCATGGCCCGCGCGATCGACACGCGCATCTTCATCCCGCCAGACAGCTCCCGCGGGTAGCTTTTGCCGAAGTTCTCCAGCCCCACCATGGAAAGGACCTCGTAGATCCTGTCCTTCACCTCAGACGTCATCCGCTTGCCGCGCATGCGAAACGGCAAAAAGACATTCTTCTCGACGGTGGCCCAGGGCATGAGCGTGGGCTCTTGGAAGACTACGCCCAGATCGTCGGAGGACTGTCCGCCCTCCCACTCGATGCGGCCCAGCGTGGGCGGCATCAAACCGGCAATGAGGCGTAGCGCCGTGGATTTACCGCAGCCCGACGGCCCAAGGAGGGAGATGAAATCCCCCTCATTGACGTCCAGGTTCATGCGGCGCAGCGCCACGACCCCGCCATTGAAGGTCTTGTCGACCTCCCGCATGTGCAGGATCGGAGGGCGCTCGCCCAGCGGCGCTATCGCCATGGCTAGGAGCCGTCCGGACGCAGATCCAGACCGAGACCTTGGTTGATCCAGGTCAGGTCATAGGCTTTCGCGAAGTCCAAACCTGCGGGCAAGACGCCTGCCTCGACCATGTCGGTGTAGAACTTCTCGGACCGTGCTTCGGTCATCGCGCCGACGCCGAGCTCGAGCGTGTCGCCTGAGTCCACGATGCCATTCTCGATCATCGCTTCGATGGCGAAATCGATCTTGTCCTGGCTCATGTCCGGGTTGTCCGAGAGGATCAGAGCATTGGCCGCCGCGTTGTCTCCATAGATGTAATTGTACCAGCCAAGGATGGAGCCTTCGACGAAGCACTTCACCACTTCGGGGCGCTCGTCGATGGTGTCCTGACGCGTCTGGATCGTGGTGGAGTAGGCATCATAGCCCGCATCAGCGATGAGCCAGACATCCACCTCGACGCCGGTCTCTTTCAGGATCGCGTAGGGTTCGGACGACAGATAGCCCTGCTGCGCGCTTTTCTCGTTGGCAAGGAACGGCGCGGAGTTGAACGTGTAGGGCTGCCGGTTGTCGTCACCAAAACCATAGGCCGCTTTCATCCACTCGTAGTAGGTGGCGTTGTCCTGGACGATCATGCGCAGGTCCTTGAGCTCCTCAAAGCTCGATGCCTTGCCCGGATGGGACATGATCACCTGAGGGTCTTTCTGGAAGGACGCCATGACGTTGACGAGGGGAAGCCCCTCGTTCACCGCGAAATAGGCATCCAGATGACCGCCCATGTAGAAATCAATCCGCCCAGCGAGCAAAAGCGCTGTGTTGTTCACCTGGGGTCCACCGGGCAAGATCGAGACGCTCAGGCCGCATGCCTCGTAGGTGCCATCGGCCACCGATTGGTAGAAGCCGCCGTGCTCGGCCTGTGCCACCCAGTTCGTGCCGAACGTGACCTCGGTCAGGTGTCCATCCGCTTGAGCCGTCACTCCGGCCATCATCAGGGCAACGGTCGTCGCGCCCAGTACTTTGACGTGCTGTTTCATGAGTTCCTCGCTGATTGTTCACGTCAGCAAACGGACTCACACCGGCCTTGATCAAGCGACGCCCCCCAGCCGAAAGCCCGGGCCCGCCCCAACCGCCTAAAGCCTGCGCAAGACGGGCCCGATTCGCCAAATTCTTAGGCAGCGAGCGATTGAAACTGCCTCCAATTTCGCTTTGAGCTGTCGCACGAGGGCGCTGAGACAAAGGTAAAGCATGGCCAGGAAAGAGCTTACACCCGACTCCATCGCACCGCCCTTCGCGCGGTATGCTCATGGGGTAGAGATCCCCGGGGGCTGGCGCATCGCCGCGACCTCCGGCCAACTGCCGTTGGCTGCCGACGGCACAATACCCGAGGGCGCGGAAGCCCAGGCTGCACTGTGTTTCGCCAATTGCGCCGCAATCCTCGCCGAAGCCGGGATGGGCCCGAATGACGTGGTGCGCATCAACGCATTCGTCACCGACCGCGCCCACATGGCTGGCTACATGGCCGCTCGCGATGCGTGGCTTGCCGATGCAACGTCCCTACCCGCTTCAACTCTGGTCATCGTCACAGGCTTCACGCGCCCAGAATTTCTGGTGGAAATCGAGATCACAGCCGCAGCCCCTTAGTGCGCGACTGAGTAAAAGAGATCTTGGACATGCCTCTAGGGTGTTCGCATCTGAAAGTTGCGGCGATACTCGCTCGGCGACACGTTCATCGTGCGTAGAAAAGCACGGCGCATGCGGTCTTCGTCCTTGAAACCGCAGGCCAATGCGATCTCTTTCACACTCTTCGATGTGCTTTCCAGGAGATCCTGGGCACTTTCGATGCGCATCGCTTCGACGGCTTTGGCAGGCGTTTTTCCCATGTCTTGCGCATAGAGGCGCGCGAAGTTTCGCGGGCTCATGCCAGCCTTTTCGGCAAGGCTTTCGACCGTCAGGGTCGTAGAGATATTCTCTGCGATCCAGGCATGCAGCGCCTCAAACCGCCCTGCCCGGTCCTTTGCCTGACGGCCCAAGGCAGGACTGTATTGGGATTGCCCACCTGACCGGACCATCTGCACCACCATGGACCGGGCGATGGCCAATGCCGACTTACGGCCAAGGTCCTCAGACGCGATAGCGAGCGCCATATCGATGCCTGCCGTGATCCCTGCAGACGTCCAGACGTCGCCGTCCTTGATGAATATCGGATCAAGCTCAACCGTCACGCGCGGGAACTCTTCGGCAAGCATTTTACAATCGTCCCAGTGGGTTACCGCGCGCCGCCCGTCGAGCAGACCCGCTGCGCCCAAGATCAATGCACCCGAACACACCGAACAGATACGCAGGGCTTGTGCGGCTAAATCCTTAACTGTCCCCACAAGGAGGGGATCGCGCATGCCGGGAATGGCGCCGTCCCCCCCAACAATAACCAAGGTATGGATGTCACGTTTTGACACCTCAGATACCGAAATGGTTGGGATCGAAACGATCGTGTTTGTTTGCGTCAGCCCGCCACCTACAGACACGACCGCGCATTCATAGCCATTGTCTTTCGTCTTGGGATCCAGGGCATGAGAGAACACCTGCAAGGGCCCCACCAGATCCAAAAGAACGATGTTTGGGTAGACCACGAAGACAACCAGTCTTTTGTGCCGCTGAGCGTTTCGCGATTTGGCAGTTTTTGACGTCATATTGTCATTTCTGCCATCCCTGAGATGCGTAGTCTAGGTGCAGCCAATCTGGAGTTTGACCTCATGCTGATTTTGAAACCGAACTGCGAGTGCTGCGACAAGGACCTGCCGCCTGCGTCCACTGAGGCGCGCATCTGTTCTTTCGAATGCACCTTCTGTGCCGATTGCGCGGCCGAGCATTTCGACAACACCTGTCCCAATTGCGGCGGAAACTTCGTACCCCGGCCTGTGCGCCCTGCGGGAAAGCTGATGAACAATCCGGCCTCCACAAAGCGCTTCACCAAAGCGCACGCGGCTTGCGCCCATTTGGTGGCTTGAAGGAAGAGATACTCAGATGAAAGAGCTCGATCACATCTTCCAATGGCGCCGCATCAACCACCGCCTCACCACATCCGGGCAACCGGACGCCGACCAACTCGCTGATCTGCGAGAGCACGGCGTCACACATGTCATCAACCTTGGTCTCGGCCAGGGCGAAGGCGCGCTCGAAGACGAAGCCGACCACGTCGCAGCGTTGGGGATGACCTACATCCACATCCCAGTCGATTTTCAAAACCCAACGGATGAGAATTTCAATGACTTCCGGGACGCGATGGCCGGCATTCAGGACACCAAGGTGCATGTTCACTGCATCTACAATGCCCGCGTCAGTGCCTTCATCTACCGATACGCGAAATCCAGCGACGAAATAGAAGAAGACGCCGCACTGGCGAACATGGACAGTATCTGGCGACCCGGAGACGATTGGGCGGACTTCATCGCGTACCCAGACGCAAAGGGCTTGCCCAATAGGTATGCGGGCGAGGATTACGAGTAGCCTGTACCTGATATGAGCCAAGTGGCAGTGTCGGCGCTGAAGAGAATGAGTTCGGCACAAGATGACCACGACATCTAGCAACGCGCCTCACAACATCCTGTTGGGAGTGTCGCTGATCATCGCGACGGCGTTCACGATTTCGCTCCAGGACGTCGTATTCAAGCTCTTCAGCAGTCAGATGACGCTCTGGCAAATATTTGCTTTGCGCGGCTGCATCGCCGTCCCGGTGCTCATGGGCCTCGTCTGGTTCTCGCATCGAGACGCCAGGGCGCTCCGCGCCGCGTTCGGGCTGTGGTCCCTGCTGCGGGCCGTTTTCATCACCGGCACCTTTCTGGCGTTTTATGCGGCGATCCCTTTCCTGAGCCTCTCAACCGTCGGTGCCGCAAACTATACCGCCCCGATCTTCATCGCCCTCCTGTCCGCGTACGTCATCAAGGAGCGCATCGGCACCTTAGGGTGGCTTTGCGTCATCCTCGGGTTCGCAGGGGTGTTGTTGCTTCTGCAACCGGGAACCGAGGCTTTCTCTCCCTGGGCGATGCTTCCGCTCTTTGGGGCATGCTGCTACGCGGCCGCGCATCTGATTACCCGCGCCAAGTGCCAGCATGTACCCGTCGCTGCGCTCTCTTTGGCGCAGAACTTCATGATGCTGACGGCTGGTCTGGTCATCAGCATGGCCCTGGTCATCGTGCAACCAACTTCGCCTACGGCCGAGGCGTTTCCTTACCTCTTTGGCACGTGGTCGGCCATTGAAACATCTGATTGGCTTGTCCTGACACTGCTGGCGGCCTTCGCCATCGCTTTGGGGATGATGTTGGCAGGCGCCTACAAGGCCGCCCCTCCGGCAGTCGTTGGGACGTTCGAATACAGCTATCTGGTCTTCGTTGCAGGCTGGGACATCCTGTTTTTCGGCATCGCCCTCAACGGCGCAACGCTTGGCGGGATGGCGATGATCGTCGTGGCTGGAGCGATGGTCCTGCGCAGCAGAGTTGCTGATGCGCCATGACCGCAGTTCTGAACCCGAACCGCGGTCACGCACGCGCCCAACCAATCCTGAGCCAGCTCAGCCCAACTGGCCTTGCCCTATCGACTGACGATTGAACCGTCCGTGCCGACATC
>JBCBFV010000063.1:0-10587 GCA_038527425.1 Pseudomonadota bacterium | reverse complement strand
GACACCCAACTTCGACCGCGTTGCCGTCAAAGGCGTGCGCTTTACCCGTGCCTACACACAATCGCCCATCTGCGGCTCGGCACGGATGTCGTTTTATACGGGGCGCTACGTCCATTCTCACGGAGCCGCGCGCAATGGGTTCCCCATCCGCGTGGGTGAGATCACGCTTGGAGATCATTTGCGGAAGCTGGGCTACGGCTGCCACCTGATTGGAAAGACCCACATGCGCGTCGACGCCGAGGGGATGCAGCGCCTCGGGCTTCAGCCAGATAGCATCATCGGGGCGCGGCAAGCCGAATGCGGGTTTGACGCCTGGGTGCGCGATGACGGGCTCTGGGCCGAAGGCAAAGACGGCGCCTACGACAAACTGCCCTCGCCCTACAACGCCTACCTCAAGGACAAGGGCTATCCCGGCGAAAACCCCTGGCACGACCACGCCAACAGCGGCCTCGACGGCGAGGGCATCGCCTCTGGCTGGTTCATGAAAAACGCCGACAAGCCCGCCAACATCCGCGAGGAGGATAGCGAGACACCCTGGCTCACCGGCGAAGCCATCAAGTTCATAGAACAGACCGAAGGCCCGTGGCTGGCGCATCTGAGTTATATCAAGCCGCACTGGCCCTACATCGTCCCGGCCCCTTATCACGACATGTTCGGACCCGCTGACGTGCCGCCGGCCAACCGCTCACAGGCCGAACGCGACGAGGCCCATCCCGTGTTGAAGAGCTTCATGGACAACAAGATCGCCGCCGCTTTCCAACGCGACGACGTGCGCGCCAAGGTGATCCCGGCCTATATGGGCCTGATCAAGCAATGCGACGACCAGCTTGGTCGACTGCTCGATCATCTTGAGGAAACCGGCCGCGACAAAGACACGATGATCGTGCTCACCTCCGACCACGGCGATTACCTGGGCGACCATTGGATCGGCGAGAAGGACCTCTTCCATGACGCCTCTGCCCGCATTCCGATGATCATCTACGATCCAAGGCCAGAGGCGGACGTGACCCGGGGAACGACCTGTGATGCGCTCGTCGAAGGCATCGATCTGGCCGCCACTTTCGTGGAGGCTGCCGGGGGCGAAGTACCTGCGAACATCATCGAGGGCCGCTCCCTGCTGCCTTGGCTCAGGGGAGAAAGCCCTGAGTGGCGTGACTTCGTCATCTCCGAGACGGACTACAGCGTCACACCCATGGCCGAGAAACTGGGCCTTGCTGACGACGAGGCGCGGCTCTTCATGATCTTTGACGGCCGCTGGAAGATGGTGCATGCCGACGGCGGCTTCCGCCCCATGCTCTATGACCTCGAAACTGACCCGGAAGAGCTCGTTGATCTAGGCGCCGTGCCGGAGCACGCGCCGCAGATAACGCGGCTTTATGGCGAGCTTGCTAAGTGGAGCCGCAGGCAATCCCAGCGCGTGGCCACCTCAAAAGAGATGCTGGCAGGCATGCGCGGTTCAGGCCCCGGCAAAGGGATCCTCATGTTCATGGTCGATGGGGACGAGCTGCCACCGGAGTTCACCGAAAAGCAGCGCGGGAAGGCAAAGGCCGACTACACCTAGCGCCACTCGGCGGCACGGGCGCGCAGGGCCTGCGCCAGCATCACGATGTCCGCACCGACGCCGAGGAAGCGCGCCCCGGCGGCCTCGGCCTCGCGCAGATACGCGTGATCAGAAGAGAAAACGCCCGCGATTTTCCCGGCAGCCGCGATGCGGGCGATCGTCTCCATCACCGCCGAGCGCGCTTCGGGATCTGAGGGTTTGAGCCCCATGTCTGCGGCCAAGTCTGCGGGTCCGATGAAGACACCATCAACGCCCTCGACCTCGAGAATGTCATCGAGCGCGGCGAGCCCTGCCTTGTTCTCCACCTGCACCATCAGGCAAATCTGCGCATCCGCGCTCGCGACATAATCCGCAATCTCGCCAAAGCGCGACGCGCGGGCAAGCGATGCGCCCACACCGCGCATGCCCACAGGAGGGTAGCGGCACGCGCGTACCAGCATCTCAGCCTGATCTGCGCTTTCGACCATGGGAATGAGCAAGGTCTGCGCGCCGATATCGAGCGCTTGCTTGATCTTTGTCGGATCGCCATCGGGCAGACGAATGACACCGGGCACGGTTCCCAGCGCCTGCAACTGCCCCATGAGCGAGCGCATCCCGTTAGGCGCGTGCTCCCCATCAAGGAGCAGCCAATCAAAGCCCGCCGTCGACGCGACCTCGGCGGCGTAATTGTCAGACAGGCACACCCAGCACCCGACAAGACGCTCACCGTCGGCAAGCCTTTGCTTCAACTCATTTTCTGGTGCGGGCATGGCGTCCTCCAATCAACGCAGACTTAACCAAGCTTTCTAGAGTGTCATTAGTCATTCAGAAACCGCTCGTTCGCTAGAAGGCTTAGATCAAAAGCAATTGGAGGCACTTGATGACCCCCGAAGAAGCCCGCAATGTTACAGCCAGCTTTGGTCGCGTCTTTCCGTTCCGCAAGCAAATGACGACGGTTTTCTATGACACTCTTTTTGAGATGGCGCCTGAGGCGCGGCCCCTCTTTCCAGATGACCTAAGCGGTCAGAAGGACAAGCTTGCCCATACGCTCAACATGGTGGTGACGAACCTGACGAACCTCGACACCATCCTCCAAGCCGTGACGGCTCTTGGTCAGCGCCACGGCGGCTATGGCGCCACGCCTGCGCATTACGAGGTGGTCGGGATTGCTTTGGTCACAGCGCTCAAGAAGACCACGCCCGGCGGCCTGAAGCCGGAAGAGGAAAGTGCGTGGGTGACGGCCTACACCATTATCTCAGACGCCATGATCAAAGCGGCTGAGCAGATGCCACCGGACGCAAAAACCGCCTAGGCGGCCTTCTCCTTCTTGTCCTCGCCCCGGGCTGATCCCTCGGGACGGTCGGCGAGGAACAGCGGGCGCAGCCCAGTGATCAAGCGCGCGCCCTTCTGGAAGGTGAGATATGACCAGAACCAGCTGAGAAGCACGAACACTGGACGTCTGACCCCAATCAGGAAGTAGACATGCGCCAAGCCCCAAAGCCACCAGGCGATGGGGCCCGAAAGCTTTGCCCAGCCGAAATCGATCACCGCGGCGTTCCGACCAATCGTGGCCAGGTTACCCTGGTGGCGATAGCGAAATGGCTCGGGTGATGGCTCTTGGCCCGCCGCGATTTTGGCGAGCCTTTTGCCCACGTAGCCGCCGGCCTGTTTTGCGGCAGGCGCGATGCCCGGCACGGTGCCATCTTTCCACGGTATGTGGGCGGCGTCGCCTATGACGCTGATTTCCGGGTGGCCCGGCACGGTTAGATCGGGTTCGACCTCCACGCGCCCGGCCCGGTCAGTCTCAACACCCAGCCACTTTGACATGTTTTGCACCGCAACGCCCGCACCCCAGATCTTGGTGCCAGAGGCGATGAAGCCAGCGGATGTCGCCACGCCGGCCTCGGTCACATCGGTTACCATCGTATCGAGGAGAACCTCGACCCCGAGCGCTTCAAGAGACCTCTTAGCCTTGGCCGAGAGCTCTTCAGGCATGGTTGCCAGCACGCGCGCCCCCCCTTCGACGAGCACAACACGGGTCTTCTTCGGGTCAATCCGGCGGAAATCAGCGGCAAGTGATTGTTTGGCCAACTCGGCAATGGCACCCGCCATCTCAACCCCTGTCGGTCCTGCGCCGACGATCACGAAAGTCAGCTCCCGACGTTGTTCCTCGGCCTCCACGGCCACCTCGGCGCGCTCAAACGCCATCAGAACGCGTTTGCGGATCTCAGTCGCGTCGACGATCCGTTTGAGGCCGGGGGCATGCTCTTCCCAATGGTCATTGCCAAAATAGGAATGCTTGGCGCCCGTCGCGATGATCAGGTGATCGTATTCGAACTTCGCGGTATCGCCCACGACGCACCGGTTTTCGCGATCGATCGATTGCACTTCTGTGAGGGCAACGCGCACGTTCTTTTGGTCTGAAAAGATGCCACGGATCGGCCAGGCAACATCTGCGGGCGAGAGATCAGCCGTGGCCACTTGGTAGAGAAGCGGCTGAAAGAGGTGATAGTTTCGCTTGTCCAGAAGCGTGATCTCTACGTCTGCCTTGGCCAGCTGCTTGGCCGCCGCCAAGCCCCCAAAACCTGCTCCGACGATGACGATCTTCTTTTTTGCTGCGGTCATAACTGACTCCTTACCTCTCCTAGGTAGGCACAGTTTTAACGGTGCCAATAAAGGTTTCAGCTTGTCACCAGCCAGTGTTCGCTCTAGGTGGCATTGGTAAGAACATTTTACCAATATGGGGGCTGCCATGCTGATGGGCCTGAACGACTGCCACAATTTTCAGGATTTTCGGAAGCTGGCGAAGAAGCGTCTGCCCGGACCCATCTTCCATTACATCGACGGCGCCGCCGATGATGAGATCACCTACCGCCGCAATACGTCGTCCTTCGATGATGTGGACCTGATCCCGTCGGTGCTGAACGGTGTGCAAGACGTGGACATGAGTGTCGAAGTCATGGGCCAAAAGCTCGACATGCCGATCTATTGTGCGCCCACCGCGTTGCAGCGTCTCTTCCATCATGAGGGCGAACGCGGCGTGGCCCGCGCAGCCACCAAGCACGGGACAATGTTCGGTGTGTCCTCGCTCGCCACCGTGACGGTGGAAGAGATTGAGAAGCTCGCCCCCGGCCCGAAGATGTTCCAGTTCTACTTCCATAAGGACCGCGGCCTGAACGACGCCCTGCTGGAGCGTGCGCGCGCCGCGAACTTCAATGTCATGGCGTTGACCGTGGATACGATCACCGGCGGGAACCGCGAGCGCGACCTGCGCACTGGCTTCACCTCCCCGCCCAAACTGACACCTGCGTCGCTCCTTTCTTTCGCCACGCACCCGATGTGGGCCTATAACTGGTTCACCAAGGAAAAGTTCGACATGCCGCACCTGTCGGGCCACGTGAAAGCGGGCACCAACGTCGCGGTCAGCGTGGGCGAGTACTTCTCCACAATGCTCGACCAGAACATGAACTGGAAAGACGCCGAAGAGCTTTGCAAGAAGTGGGACGGCCAGTTCGCCCTCAAAGGCATCATGAGCGTCGAGGACGCCAAGCGCGCCGTCGACATTGGCTGCACGGGCATCATGGTCTCGAACCACGGCGGACGCCAGCTCGACGGCTCCCGCGCACCCTTCGATCAGTTGGCAGAAATCTGTGACGCGGTGGGCGACAAGATCGACGTGATCTGCGAAGGCGGCATCCAGCGCGGCACCCACGTCCTCAAGGCGCTCTCCGTGGGCGCGAAGGCGTGCTCCGGCGGTCGCCTCTACCTCTACGCGTTGGCCGCAGCTGGTGGCGCGGGCGTCGAGAAGGCGCTTGGCAATCTGCGCACCGAAATCGAGCGCGACATGAAGCTGATGGGCATCACGAGCCTCGATCAGCTGTCCCGCGACAACCTGCGTTTCCGCTAAAACGAGGGAGGTGGCCTCATCGCGGGCCACCTTCTCCGATAGCCGTCAGGAACGCGGCTAGTAGTCCCGCTCCCAGAAGATACCGATCCCGGTTTCCCCCTCGCTCGAGGCTGAACCTTGCAGCCGCGTATTGGCGTTCAGATCGAAGTTCAGATTGATCGTCGTCGACCCACCGGAGCCGACCTCGACCTCGGAATAGAGGTTCTCACTGATCGTCGCGCCAATGGCGAGCTCTGCTTCACCCGTCTCGTCGTCTGTGCGCAGGTCCAGGTCGTCCACGCCGAGCGAGTTCCGCGCGTTCTCCAGAACGCCGTTCCCTGCGCGGCCAGAAAGCTTGCGGACCGAGTTCACAAGACGCGCAACCTGGAAGGCCGACAGCGTCTCGATCCCTCGACCAAACAGCACACGGGCCAAGATTTCGTCTTCGGGCAGCTCGGGCGACGACGACAGCGCGAGTACCGGGTTGTCGACAGGCCCGCTCAGCCCGATCTGGGCCGTGATATCTTCTACGGTCGTTTGAGCCACGATCTCCATTCGCGGGATAAGTGACCCTGACACCGTGATAGCACCCTGCGTCAGATCAAGGCGCCGACCGAGGAAATCGAGCCGTCCGCGAAGCAGCTCGAGCTCACCCGTCGGCACCGGGTTTGCGACGGTGCCTGTCACCCGAACCCCGCCATTAAAGCCCGCATCGAGCCCCCGCCCGCGCACGAAGACCGGCGTCTCAGCGGCCAAAGCGATATCCAGGTTGATGTTGGGCCCACCGGCCCCCGGCGTCTGCGAAAGGCCCGAAAGGTCGATCCCGGCGCGATCTAGCGTGCGGCGTACGTCGCTCGACGCGCCTGTATGGCGGATGGCGGGGATTGCGGGCGCCGACCCAAGCCCGGTGTCAGGGATACGGATCTCGGTATCCGCGATGGTGACACGGCCTGTGATGCTTAGCTGGCTTTGCGCCGCGCCCTGCAATGCGAGATCGAGCGTCGTCCGGTTCTCCAGAATGTCGGAGTAGCGCACAGGAAGCCGGAAGGCATCTATGGAGATATCCACCGGGAAAGGCGCGCTGAGGCCCGCGGACCCCGCAATATTGATATCGACGCCTTCCAGAGCAGCGGCCGCCGTGATCCCTGCCCGTCCATTGGCAATATCCACGTCCGCCGTGATGGGCTGCAAAGTGATCCCATTGTCCGGATCAAAGAGGCGGCCCTCTCGGATGCGGACGCTGCCCGCGAGGTTCTCCAGCGATGGCTGTCCGTTCAGGGAGAGATCAAAGAGAGCTTGGCCGCCAAGCCCACGATCCCCCGCGAAACTCTGCGCGATGGTGAGGGGCAGATCGCCATTCGCGGTGAGCGCGATGGCGCCCCCCGGAAGGTTTGCCCTGCCTTCCACATCCGCACGCGCGCCTGAATCCGTGGACAGGACCGCATCAAAAGCAGGCGTGCCTGCGAGATCCGTGACGGTTCCGTTCATCGTCGCGCTGCCGGTCAATCCGGGCACAAGCGGCGCAAGAGAAGCGACACGCGCCTGAATATCAACGCTGGAGCTTTCGCCCAGCGGTCGCCCCGCGATCGTCGCCGTCAGCCCCGGGCTTGCGGTGAGATTGGCGTTGAGCGCGAGGTCTCCCGTCAGATCATCTAGCCGTACAGATGCCGTCGCAGGCCCCTCCAGCTGCGGCACCAGGAAGCCCAGGTCCTCGAGAGTTGCCTCAATATCGATACCTTCCTCTGCGCCGGTCGGGCGACCCACGATGCGGGCCTCAATGCCGGGTGTGGCAGAGACAAGCGCATCAATCAGCGGCCCGTTTGCCAGGTCAGAGATCCGGGCTGTGAGCGTCGCAGGGCCTGGAAGTGGCGGTGCGAACGCTGCGAGGTCCGCAACATCAGCGACAACGTCGAAGGCCTGATCGGGCCCGGAGGTCGCCCCTTGAATGCGGGCAATGATCCCGGGGTTTGCGGTCAACTCCAGATCAAGCAGCGGGAATTCCGTGGCGAGGTTCAGATCACCCGTGAACGCGGCGGTCCCGCTGAGTTGGGCCACAAATCGGTCCACCTCCGTGAGGGCGCCACTGAAGGCTACGGAGGGGCTCTCCCCTCCGAGCGCGCCTTCTACGGCGGCGTTGAGACCAAACGCCGTGTCGAAGGCCCCCTCCAGGCGCCGAAGCCCTTGCAGGTCATTCAAGGTCACATCGAACTCAAGCGGCCCGTCGACCAAATCGGTGAAGAGCCCCACCTCGCGGAGACGTGCCGTCACCGCGACGCCGCCGTCTTCCGCATCGACCGATCCGCTGACGGCGGCCGTCAGCTCTGGGTTATTGAGCCGGAAGTTCTCGATCGTCGTTCCTGCCTCGTCACGCCGGATAGCGATCGCCAGGTCAGACTGTGGGGCCAGCAAGGGCTCGAGCGCCTCAACCCCGATATCGATCCCTGCAGAACTTCCGTCCACCGACACCGCGATGGCGCCCCCGGGCACCTCGGCTTCCGCGGTGACATCCGCCGTCACCTGACCTGCGAGCGCTTGCCCCGCGAGGCCCGAGAACGGTGCCAGATCGGGCGCTGCGAGCGCAAGTGACGCGGTTAGCGCCACCCGCCCATCCGTCGGTGCAAGGGCAGCTGCCCCCGTCGCAGACAGGTTCGCCGCATCGAGCGCAAGCGCATCAAGTCGCAGGCTGCCGTTTGATTCGGCGATCAAATCCGTGCTGAGGGAAAACGATGTACCCAGAGCCTCCTCCAGGCCGGGATCATCTGGCACTTGCAGGCCAGCAACATCGGCCCTGATCTGGCCCTGATAGACGGTCGCGTCGGCGGGCGTGAGGATACCGGCCCCGCTCAGACGAAGCGCGTCGATGGCCATGCCCTGCGTGTCGACCCCGCGCGCAACCACGTTGAAGTCCAGATCATCTGATACGGCCGCGTCGAAATCGAGGGTGAGGTCCGCGCCCATCAACGAGACGTCAGACCCGGGCAGCGTCACACGCTCGTCGCCCCCCAGCTGGCCCGCAAGCGAGAACCGAGTTGGCTCACCGGCGGCGTTCAGATTAGCCGAACCCGCGAGCGTCAACGCCTGCGCCGCGATCGCGAGCTCACTGAGGCTTACGGCACCGTCGCTTGCCGCAACTCCGCGCGCTTGAATACTCGTCTCAGGACCAAAGAACGGGCGGGAGCTTTCGTCCACCAGAGGACGGATGTCGCCACTGATGTCGGCCACGAACGCCCGCCCTCCCTCGTTGGCTGTCAGAGTGACATTGCCCGCGACGCGCTCTTCCCCGTCGGTCGCGAGCTGGATGTCTGAAGAAAATGCATCAAGAGGCCCGGCGCCCTGAACCATGAGGCTCACAGACGGGAGGCCCGGCAAATCCAGAAGCCGCGCCAGTACGCCTTCGGCGGGCTCATTCACGGCCAGATCGATAGCGAAGGCCTCAGCCTCGGGATCATAGTCGACCGCGAAACGCGCGCTCCCGCGCTGGCCGTCCAACCGCTCCGCATCCAGCGAGACTGCGAGCGCGCCGTCGGCAAGGAGCGCTGAGAGCGTCGCGCGTGCCTCAAGCGCCTGCCCGAGCACCGGTTCGCCCAAAAGGATCCGATCAACGGCAAGTCGGTCGACCTGAATGGTGACCGGCAGATCGGGAATTCTGAAGCCTGAGGCCTGCGCCTCTGGCGCCTCAATCCCCTCTGCGGGCAGCGGCGGGCGGAAGAGCTCGATCCGATCGGCGGAGAGCTCCTGCACTTCTAGACGACCGCTAAGCAGGGCACCGCGGTTCCAATCCAGCTGAAGCCCCGTCAGCTCGATCCAGACACCGTCGGCGTCTGAGACGCGCAACGCCTCCATCGTGGCCTGCGCGCTCAACGCGCCTGCGAAGCCGTCGATCTCGACCACACGCCCCTCAGAGGACAGCTGGTTCTCGAGGATCGATTCAAGCTGGGTGTTCTGCGCTTGGGCCGCGAATGGCACGAGAAGCAGAATGAGGGCGCAGAGATGTCTCATCAAAACGCCTGCCCCAACCCGATGTAGAGCCCATAGGTCGTGTCATCGTCAGAGGAACCACCAACCGGCACCCCAAGGTCGACCCTGAGCGGACCCAGTGCCGTGTTGTAGCGCAAGCCGATGCCAGCGCCGGCATGGTCATCGCCGGCCGAGAAATCGCCCTCGCTGGCGATGAAGCCGTAGTCAAAGAACCCCACGACACCCAGCGCCTCGGTGATCCCTTGCCTGAGTTCAAGCGACAAGCCGGCAAAGCTTTGTCCGCCCGTCAGATCGCCACCGCCCAAGGGCACGCCGAGCGACTGGAACCCCTGCCCGCGCACGGTCCCGCCGCCGCCAGAGAAGAACAGAAAGTCTGGTGGTGTGCCTTCCACAGACGCACCCTGGATCGACCCGATCTGGAACCGCCCCGCGACGACGGTGCGTTCGCCCAGCGCACGATAGGCCCGCGCATCGCCCCGGATCACAATGCCCGTTTCGCTATCGCTAAAGCCGATGAAAGGTTCGAGCTCTGCTGACAAGAAGTAGCCTGCGCTCGGGTTCAGGCTGTTGTCGCGCCGATCAAGGACGGCATCGGCCAAAAGGATCACATGGCTGAATTCGCGTGTCCCGAAGACGTCCGTGCTCTCGGAAAAGCGAAAGCCCGCGTAGACGCCAATCTCGAACTCTTCGCTCACCTCGCGCGAACGGCGGGCGCCGAATTCGATCAGGCTTTCCTCAAAGGCGCTCTCATCGAGGCGCTCGAACGCGGCTGAGATGTCGAGCTGGTCATCGGCGCGGCGAAAGCCCGGGATCGAGAGAAGCGCGCCGAGGCTGTAGTCCACCCCGCCGGAGTTACCGCCGATCCCTGTGACACCGGCATCAAAGCGCAGCCGTTCGGCCCCGCCAAAGTAGTTGCGGTGGAGCCAAAACGTCTCGAGCGTGAGCCCTTCGGTGGATGAAAGCTCCGCCCCGAACCCGAGGCGCCTTAGTGGAGCCGGTTCGAGTTCCAGTTCGATATCAAGCGTACCATCGGCATTCGGGACTTCCGGCTCCCGCGCGACAACCGAGCTAAAGGTGCCCGTCGCAACAAGCCGCGCCCGGGCCTTTCGGAGGTCATCGGGGGAAAACGGCTCCCCCGTCGGCAAACCGGCGATCGTCAGCACGCGTTCAGGCCGGACGGGCG
>JBCBFV010000062.1:0-10674 GCA_038527425.1 Pseudomonadota bacterium | reverse complement strand
CCTGACGATGTTGAGGGGCCGGATGCCTCCGGCGGAAGTACAAGGCGCAAAGAAGCCGAAGCTCAGAGCTTCAGCGGGGGGGCCTTGAACCAGGACCAGACAGAGGTGTTGCGGAACGGATCGTTCATAGCCCGATCTTATCACGCAAGCTGTACCACGTCATCGCCAGAGTGAGGAGCGGTGCGCGCGAGAGGGCCCCGCCGGGGAAGGGCGGTGTCGGCAGTTTGGCGAGGGTGTCGAAGCGGGTGCGGTCTTGGGCGATGGCCTCGGCCAGGCAGCGGCCTGCGACGGCGGTGAGGGCGACGCCGTGACCGGAAAAGCCGCCCGCGGCCCAAAGGCCGGGTTTGAGCTCGGTTACGAGGGGCACGCGGCGCATCGTGATGCCCAGCGTGCCGCCCCAGACGTGGGAGAATTTAACCTCTCCCAGCTGTGGGAAGAGGTGGAGCATGCGCTGCCGGAGCCGTGTGGTGATGTCTTTCGGGAAGCCGATGCCGTAGTTCTCTCGACCGCCGAAGAGGAGGCGGCCGTCCTCCGAGAGGCGGAAATAGTTCACAACAAAGCGGTCGTCGGCCACGGCGATGTCTTGGCTCAAGATCGCTTTGGGATCTTGGAGTGGTTCGGTGGCGCCGATGAAGCTGTTGATCGGGCAGACGCGGGCAGCGTAGCGCGTGTTGAGCGCAGGCAGGTAGCCGTTGCCGCAGAGGACGATGTGAGCTGCGTCGACATGGCCTTCAGCGGTGCTGAGGCGGCCTTGGCGAGCCTCGGTGACGGGCGAGTTTTCATAGATCGTGACGCCGGCGGCTTCGGCTTCACGGGCCAGTGCTAGGCAGTACCGAAGCGGGTGCACATGGCCTGCGTCGCGGTCCACGGTGCCGCCTTGGTAGACGGGGGAGCGGACGATGTCGCGGAAGGCGTCGCATTCGTAATACTCTGTTTCAAAACCGTATTTCTGGGCGAGGTGGTCGGCGTCTTCTTTGATTTCGCGCAGCTCTCCGGCGCGCCAGGCGCCGTGGGCCACGCCGGGGAGGAAGCGTGCCTCGGGCGCGTGGGCTGAGCAGAAGTCGCGCACCATGGCCTTGGCCTCCATCGAGAGGTCCCAGAGCGCGCGGGCGGCCGCGTCGCCCAATTCTCGTTCGAGCGTGGCTTGGTCGATGTTGTAGCCGGTACCGACTTGGCCGCCGTTGCGGCCGGAGGCACCAAAGCCTGCGCGGTGGGCCTCTACGACGACCACGGAGAGGCCTTTGCGGGCGAGTTCGAGGGCGGCTGTCAGGCCCGTGAAGCCCGCACCCAGGATCGCCACATCCGCGCTCACCGCGCCCTGTAGAGGCGCGCGGGCGGGGGCGAGATCGGCGGAGTCTGCGTACCAAGAGGCGGGGTATTCGCCTTGTTTGTCGTTGCGAAAGAGAGGGTTCATGAGGTCAGTTTGCCTCCAGGGAGGGCGGAGGGATCGACGATTGTCGCCACTTGCGTGCCGTCCGGCGCGAGGCCCAGTTTGCTGCAGACGGCCTCGGACGGCGCGTTGCCAGGTTGGACACCCGTCATGATCGTGCAGCCTGGGAGCTTAGACCTTAAGGCAAGGATGGCTTGGGCGCCGAGCAAAAGGGCCAGACGGTGGCCTCGCCAGTCCTGGGCGGTGGCAAGCATGCCCCACCATGCCTCTTTCGAGAGGGTGGGGTGATCTGGATGGGCGAAAGCCGCGCCCGCGGCGCAACTCACAGCCCGGCCTTCGGGCGTCGTGGCGACGAAGCAGGTGCCGGGGCGCAGTTCGCCGCGCAGGACCGCCAAGTTGGGCAGCATGACGCCACAGCTCGTGGCGAGCTGGGCGAGCGCCTCGAACAGCTCTGGGTCGCTCGCCGAGGTGAGTTCGCTGAGGGTCAGGCCCTCAGGCAACGACGTCTGAGCGGTGATGGCTTTGGCGGCGGCGACACAATCATCGTGACCAAGCCAGCGATCGTAGCGGGTCACTGATAGACCTCGGCTTGTCATCTCCGCTTCGACAGAAGGCATCTCATCGGCGCTCACGCGGGCGATGGAGGCCGTGCCCTGAAGGGTGAGGAACGCATCGAGTGTCTCCTCCGCGGCATCGGCCGGCGTGCAAAGGCCCACGCTCCGCCCATAGTACGTACAGCGTGGATCATTGCGCATGAGGCCATAGACAGCGCGGCTGCGACGCAACACCTCTTGCTGGGCGTCGGTTCCGAAATAGTCCGCCGCCTCAGACATTTGTTAGCAGGTGCTCACGCTCCCAGGGGGAGATAACCTCCAGGAACTCCTCGTATTCCGTCCGCTTCACGATGGAGTAGACGCGGGCGAACTCGGGGCCGAGGATCTCGTGCAGGGCCTCAGCCTTGTCAAAGAGATCGAGGGCGCGGTCCATGTCGCGGGGGATGTCTCCGTCCCCTTCATAGGCGTCGCCTTTGTACTGGCGTCCGGGGCGCTCTTCTTCGATGAGGCCAAGGAGGCCTGCGGCGAGGGAGGCAGCGATCCCGAGGTAGGGGTTGCAGTCCATGCCAGCGAGGCGGTTTTCGACGCGGCGCGCCTCGGGGCTCGACACCGGGATGCGGATACCAGTGGTGCGGTTATCGCGCGCCCACTCCAGATTAATCGGGGCGGCGTGATCTTTCACGTAGCGGCGGTAGCTGTTCACGTAAGGCGCCTGTAGCGCGATTACCGAGGGCAGGTGGTTCTGCAACCCGGCGATGAAGTGGTAGAACGCGTCCGTCTCGCCCCCTTGCGGTCCGGCGAAGATGTTCTGGCCGTCCTCGTCGAGGAAAGAGTGGTGCACGTGCATGGCCGACCCGGGCTCCCCCGCAATGGGTTTGGCCATGAAGGTCGCGTAGCATTGGTGCTTGAGTGCGGCCTCCCGGATCATGCGTTTGTAGAAGAACACCTCGTCGGCGAGCTTCACGGGATCGCCATGGCGCAGGTTGATCTCAACCTGACCGGCGCCGCCTTCTTGCGTGATGCCGTCGATCTCGAGGCCCATGGCTTCGGCGAAATCGTAGATGTCGTCGATGACGGGGCCGTATTCGTCGACCGCTGACATGGAATAAGCCTGACGCGCGGCGGCCGGACGGCCTGAGCGCCCCATCATGGGCTCGATTGCGCGGGCCGGGTCGAGGTTCGGCGCGACGAGGAAGAATTCCATCTCAGGGGCCACGACAGGCGTCAGGCCACGCGCCGCATAGGCCTCACACACCCGCTTCAGGACGTTGCGGGGGGAGAAGGGGATTGGATTGCCGTCGCGGTCTTCAGCATCGTGGATGACTTGGATCGTCCAATCGCCCGTCCAAGGTGCTGCCGTGGCGGTGGAGAAATCGGGCTTCAGGATCATGTCAGGCTCGGTAAAGCCTTCCTCGCCCGCGGCTTCGCCCCAACCGCCAGTGATCGTCTGAAAGTAGATCGAGTTCGGCAGGTAGAACTGAGACTGCCGGTCGAACTTGAGCGCGGGCACGGCCTTGCCGCGCGCGATGCCGGGGAGGTCCGCGATGATGCATTCCACCTCGTCGAGTCGGTTATCGCGCAGGTAGTTCTGCGTGACTTCCGGGCATTTCTTCAGCCAGTCACTCATGCTGCCGCCTTTGCGCGGGCCGCCTTCAAGAAGTCTGCGAGGAAATCGGCCATACGCGGCTCATCATGCGGCGCGTTCACCATCTCCTGTGCGCGTTCCATAAGTGGGCGCGGGTAGCTTGGGTCGCTGCTACGCACGTCGATATAGGTCTGGATCACGGGGTTAGGCAGCTCCGGATGGGGCTGAAGGGTCATGATGTGATCGCCGTAGACGAGGGCGGCATTCTCGCAAAATTCCGAGCTTGCGATGCGCTTGGCGTCGGGGGGCATGGAGACGACCTGGTCTTGATGCCACGCATTCAGTGCGATGGGGCCCATGCCTTCGAACTCGTATTCATGGTGGCCGACGGCCCAGCCGCCAGCAAATTTCTCCACCCGCCCGCCAAGGGCCTGGGCGATGATCTGGTGGCCAAAGCAAATCCCGATCATGGGGATCTTTTGGTCATGCACCGAACGGATGAAATCCTCCAGCGGCGGGATGAAAGGATGGTCCTCATAGGCCCCGTGCTTGGAGCCTGTCACAAGCCAACCGTCCGCCGCATGGACGTCTTCGGGGAAGTCCTTATCCACGACATTCCAGTTCGAGAATGTCAGGCCTTGGCCCTCCAGCAATTTCGAAAACAGTGTGAAAAACCCACCGTGCTTCTCCGCCACCTGATCGGGGGCGTAGCCGGTTTGTAGAATGCCGATATGCATGGGTCACCTTGAGAGTTGCGCTGCGAAGATGATCCTCCGCGCGCGCCGGGTCAAACGGTTTCGAGCAGCGCTTGAACGAGTTCGCTGTCAGACATCTGCGCGCACTTGGCCGCGTCCTGGCGTTTGGTGCGGGCCAGATTGTCGAGAAGAAGGGGGTCAAAGATGCGCGCTAACAGCGGATCTGAAAGCGCCTCAGTGGCTTCTGCGAGGGACGTGGCCATGACCGGCGCTGAAGCGCCGTAGGCGTTGCCCTCGGTGGCAGTGGGCGGCTCAAGCGCGTCTTCGATACCGGTCAGCCCCGCGCCGAGTACGGCTGCGAAGAGCAAATAGGGGTTCACGTCGCCCCCGGCCACGCGATGTTCCAGCCGCCGCGCTTTTCCGGGGCCTGAGGGCACGCGTAGGGCCACAGTGCGGTTGTCATAGCCCCAGCTCGTTGTCGTAGGCGCGTGAGCGTTTTCGACAAAGCGCGCGTAGCTCGAAACATGGGGCGCAAAGAAGGCTGAGCACAGCGGCATCGCCCGCAAGGCGCCTGCGATCGCGTGGCGGAGCGCAGGGGTGCCTTGATCGGTGCCGTCATCGAAGATATTTTTGCCTGCGGCATCGAGCACGGAGGCATGCATATGCAGCCCGTTACCTGCATCCTCCGCGAAGGGTTTCGCCAGAAACGTGGCAGACATTCCGAAGTTACGCGCCATGCCCTTGATGAGTTCCTTCATCAGCAGCGCATCGTCGGCGGCTTTCATGGCCGGGGCGGGGTCGAGCGTGATCTCGAACTGGCCGAGACCGGATTCCGAGGTGATCGTGGACGCCTCGATCCCCATCGCCGCGGCACCTTCTTCGACGGCGTTGAAGAAGGCCTCGAATCCGTCGAGTTGGCGCAGACCGAGAACCTGAGGGTTCACAAGTCGGCGCCCAGTCGTTGGGTTCACCGGGGCGGCCAGAGCGCCATCCAGCTCAACGAGGTAAAACTCCAGCTCAACCGCGCAGACGGGGGTCCAGCCTTTCGCCCCGAAAGCCTCGAGCACGCGGGCCAACGCATGGCGGGGATCGCCTGCGAAAGGGGTTCCGTCTTCGAGGAACATTTGGCTCAGCTGCATCAGCGGAGACTGTTCCAGCCAGGGAAGGGGCACCGGATCCCGCTCGCTGGGCAAAAGCGTGCCATCCGCATCGCCCGTCGCGAACACGAGGGGGCTGTCATCGATATCGAAGCCGAAGATATCCACGTTCAGCGCTGAGAACGGCATGCGGATAGGTTTGCCGAGCTTCTCGGCCGGCACGCGTTTGCCCCGCAAAAGCCCGTTCAGATCGACGGCGGCGATGCGGGCGGAGGTCATCTCATCAACACCGGGCGATAGCGGACGCGGGTGCGTGTGGCTTGCGGCAGATGCCGGTTCAGCCGCTTGTTGATGAGCCCCATGAGGAAGATCAAGACAAGCGTCACGAGCACAAAATAGAACGCCAGAATCGGATAGGGCACGAAGGGATTGAACGTCTTATCCGCGAAGTACTGCGCGTAGTAGAGCGCGTCCCCCTGCTGGCGTTGGGCCGGGAAGCCCGAAAGAAACACGAGCGTTGTGGCGTGAAAGAGGAAGATCGCCTCGTTCGTATAGGCGGGCCATGCAAGGCGCATCTGGGTGGGCCAGATCACGCGCTTGAAACGCGTCCAACCGGCCATGCCATAGGCGTCTGCGGCCTCGACCTCGCCCTTGGGCACGGACTTCAGCGCGCCATAGAAGATCTCCCCCGAATAGGCGGCGGTGTTGAGGAAAAGCACGATCAGCGCGCCCGCCCAAGCGGAAGTCAGCCAAGGCATGAAGCCCGCGTTCTTCAGTTCAAGGAAGATGAAATAGGCCAGGAAGAACTGGATGAAGAGAGGCGATCCCCGAAAGACGAGGATGAACCAGTCTGCGGGTTTTGAGAGCCACGGGCGGGGACTCGCCTTGCCCACGGCCAGTACGTTGGCGAGCAGGAAACCCGCGATCAGGGCCAGCAATCCGAAGTAGATGTTCCATATGAGGCCTGAGCCGATCAGCGTGAAATGCTGACAAAGTGTGAAGTCCCCACGCGGCAAAAGACGCTCGCCGTAGCCCAGCGACCGGAAGGCATAGGCCTGAACTGTCTCCCAACAGCTCATGTGGCACCGAGTGTGGCTTGGCCGCGGCTCAGCCGCACCGTGATGCGTGCGAGCACCTTCTCAGAGACGCGGGTGAAGGCGAGGTAGAACACCAGCAGGAAGAGGAAGTAGTAGAGTCGCCAGTCGCCATGCGGGTAGTCGGAGAAGCGCGGTAGCACGGTGCCGCCGAGCTCGCGCGCCCAGTAGACGATGTCCTCGACTCCGAGGAGGAAGAGGAGCGGTGTGGCCTTAATCAGCACCATCCAGAGGTTCGATAGGCCGGGCAGGGCATAGACCCACATCTGACGCACAGTGATGCGCCAGAAGGCCTGGCGGGGCGTCATGCCATAGGCCTCAGCGGCCTCGATCTGGCCCCGCGGCACGGCATTCATCGCGCCAAAGAGGACGTTGGCGGCAAAGGCGCCGAAGACGATGGCGAAGGTGAGGACGGCGAGGAAGAAGCCGTAGACCTCATGAACCCATTGCGGCGCTGTCGAGAGCGGCAGCTTGGCCTCGGCGCAGACGATGAAGTCGTTGCCTTGGCGGATCGCCTCGGTCCAGTCGGGGCAAAAGGCCTGATGCCTGAGCCACTCAAAACCTTGATCGAGCGCGATCACGAAGAAGAGGAAGAAGGCGATGTCGGGTACACCACGCACGACGGAGATGTAGCCCTTGCCGAACCAGCGCAGTGGCGCAACCGGCGAGCGCGCGGCCATCGCGCCGCCAAAGCCAAAAGCCAGCGCGGTCGGTGCGGTAATCGCGAGAAGAACGAGAACGGTCACGAAGGACCAATAGAACAGCTGGTGCTTGCCCGTGGTGAAGTAGCAGGCAAACCAGCGCATCGTATCGAGCGCGGCGGGATCTGAGCAGAACTCGAACATGCGGGAAGGGCGGGGCCGCTAAAGGCCCCGCCGCGAACCTTAGAACGTGGAAGCCACTTCCCACTTGGTGATCAGCGCGTTGAGCGAGCCGTCATCCTTCATGGACTGGATCGCCGCGTTGAATGTCTCGCGCAGGTCACCGTCGCTTTCGCGGATGCCCATGCCGACGCCACCGCCGATGGATTCCTCTTGCTCGAGGATCACGAGATCGGGGTCTTCGGCCGCGATCGGGCCGAGGTAGCTGCCGTCGGCCAGAACAGCGTCTGCTTCGCCGTTGCGCACAGCGGCAACGGTGTCTTCAGGTGTCGCGAATTCGAGAACCGTGATGCCCTTCTCGGCGAGGAAGGCAGCCTGGATCGTGTTGACCTGAGCGGCCACAACGGCGCCCATGATGTCGACGTCAGCAGAAAGCGCCATGTAGTTGGAGGGATCGGGCGGCGTGTAGTTCGTGGTGAAGTCGATGACCTCGTCACGCTCGTCCGTGATCGACATGCCCGCGATGATCGCGTCGTAGTTGCCGGACACGAGGTTCGGGATGATGCTGTCCCAATCGTTGGTGACCCACTCGCAGGTCAGCTCGGCACGTGCGCAGAGCTCGTCGCCCAGTTCACGCTCAAAGCCAGCAACTTCGCCGTTGTCGTCGAGGAAGTTCCAAGGTGCATAAGCGCCCTCGGTGCCAAGACGCACGACGGAGTGGCCGTCTGCAAATGCCATGCCGGCAACGAGTGCCAGCGCGGTGGTGGTTGTCAAAAGCTTCATCAGTTTTCTCCCGTTGATGCTGCTTGGTGTTAAGCGGATACCGCAGACAGAAACTGCTGCAACCGCTCGGATTTCGGGGCCCCGAAGAGGGTGGCAGGATCGCCCTCCTCTTCAATGAGACCCTGGTGAAGAAAGACCACGTGGTTCGACACATCGCGTGCCATGGCCATGTCGTGGGTGACGATGATCATCGTGCGGCCTTCATCGGCGAGGCCGCGGATCACCTTGATGACTTCCTGCTCGAGCTCGGGGTCGAGCGCCGAAGTCGGCTCGTCGAAAAGGAGCGCTTTGGGTTCCATCGCCAGGCCGCGCGCTATGGCTGCGCGCTGCTGCTGGCCGCCCGAAAGCTCGGCCGGGTAGCGTTCGCATTTGTCGCCGATGCCCACCTTGTCGAGAAGTGAGCGCGCCGTGTCCTCAGCCTCGGCCTTGTCGCGACCGAGCACATGCACGGGCGCCTCCATGACGTTCTGGAGGATCGTGAGGTGGGACCACAGGTTAAACTGCTGAAACACCATCGACAAATTGGTGCGCATCTTCAGGACCTGCTTTTTGTCGGCAGGCCGCCGTGCGAGGCCCGAACCCGCCCATTTCACCGCCTCACCCTCGAAGAGGATGTCGCCTTGCTGGCTGTCTTCCAGAAGGTTGCAGCAACGCAGAAGGGTGGACTTGCCCGACCCAGACGAGCCAATCAGGCTGATCACGTCACCGCGCGCAGCGCTGATGTCGACGCCCTTGAGAACTTCAAGCGCGCCGTAAGCCTTGTGCAGGTTTTTGATTTCAATGACCGGTGCAGCTGTGGTCACGTGTGTCCCCGATGTTTGGCAGAATAGGCCATGAAATCAGGGTCGCCGCAAATGGATTCGACGTTTTGACCTAGCGTCAGGGCGTTTGAGGCTGCGGAACGGCGTAATAATCGGCGATGTCGAGCACGTGGAAGCCCGTGAGGCCCAATGCATCGCGATGCGTTTCTTCGAGGGCGTCAAATGCTTCGGGCAAAGCAGCCCGCAGTGGTGCGACCCATTCTTCACGAGCGGTTACAAAGGGCGTGGCAGGGGTAGGGGGCGTCTTGGCTGCCACTGCCAATCCCGCGGGCAGCCCAACGATTTTAAGCGTTTGGCGATCGATAAAGGCGACATCTGCATCACCACGCGCTACGGCCTCGAGAGACAAAGCGTGAGCGCCGGTTTCCAGCGTCGGCACGAAACCAAATCCCTGCGCTGCCCCGAAACCAGATTGGGAGTTTGGTTCGTTGTAAGCCAACCGCGCACCGGCTGTCGGCGCCTCTCCGACCCGGCGCACCAGGGCTGAGCTGTAGTAGCCCGGCGGGCAGCCTTCGATGCCGAAATCGGGCGTAGCTACATAGTGCACGCGCTCATGCAGCGTTCGCACCATGATTAACCCGCAGGTATGGCCGAGCAGAAGCTCCGGATCGGTCCAGAGCGCCATCAGATCATCGCCGCGTGTCAGCGCCTCGGGCGCTTCAAACGGCAAAGCGGCACGGATCGCCTGCCACAGCGCATCATTGGCCGCCTGCAGCTGCGGCTGGTCGTACATCGGAAGTGTTGCGATCATCCGGAGGCTTCAGCCGCCCGTCGTGCGATGTTGCTGTCGCGATCGTTGACTCCCAAAAGGTTCGCCACGAGCCGCAAGAGAGCGTTCTCTTCATCGTCGCGCACGCCGTCGGCCAGTACGACCGACCAGAGCGCCTCGATCACACCCATCCGCTCCTCGTAGGGCACCGCGTCCTTGATGGCGCGGGTGAAGCGCACCGTATCAGGGGCCTCGGATTCGAGTGTTTCGGCATCTTTGACCAAGGCGTCCGCCGCGGCATCGGTCAGGCCATAGCGCTGCGTTGCGATAGAAAGGATGCGTGACCGCTCCTCCGCGTCGTAGGAGCCGTCAGATTTCGCCACACGCACGAGAAGCGCCGTCAGCGCAAGGCGCGCGTCGCCGTCATCAAGCGGATCAGGCTCGGGCTGTGTCAGTTGAGAAAGAAGCTTTGCAAACATATCCGCCACATAGGCACGATGGGCCCGAAGGGCAAACGGGCTTTAGCCGTCGTAGCCTTCGACGATCACGAGATCACTCTCTGCCACGGGGCCGCGAATCTTTTTCGCGGCCTGGTAGGCCTCGGAGGCGTAGCACGCGCGGGCCGCTTCGATCGTTGGGAATTCGATCACCACAGTGCGGGGGCGTGCTTCGCCTTCAGCCACCTCTTGTTCACCGCCGCGCACGAGGAACCGGCCGCCATACTCAGCGAGAGGGGCGGCGTTGGCAGCGCGGTAGCTTTCATAGGCTTCCGGGTCGTGCACGGTTCCGTGGGCGATCCAATATCCTTTGGGCATCACGTCCCCTCCTTGTTGGGCATGCCGGGCAGCACGTTTGCGGCGAGTGTCGTTGCGCGGTTGGCACCGATGCCAAGGACGGTCGCCACGCGGTCCACGACCACCTCTTCGCGTTTGTCGCGCAGACCGTCGGCCAAAAGCACCTCCCAAAGGGCGATGAACATCTGCTCGCGGTCCGCCTCAGGCACTTCCGCCACGAGGATCTCGGAGAGCTCGCGCGTCGACGGCATCGCCTCTTCAAGCTTCTCGCAAGAAGCGCGGAACTTCGCGGCCTCAAGCGCTGACAGATCGTTGCGCTTGGCAAGGATGT
>JBCBFV010000061.1:0-10710 GCA_038527425.1 Pseudomonadota bacterium | reverse complement strand
CAATGTGGGCATTGGCCCGTCGTCCTCTCACACGATGGGGCCGATGGTTGCGGCTGCGCGTTTCCTTGCGGCTTTGCGGGCGAGCCCGTTCCAACCTGCGGGACTAAAAGCGCGGTTGCATGGATCGCTTGCTTTCACCGGCGTGGGGCACGCCACCGACCGCGCGACGATCCTAGGCCTTGCCGGGTTCGAGCCTGCCACCTTCGACGCCCAGCGCGGAGAAGAGGTGCTGGCCGACATCAAAGCCCGCAAAGTGATCGAGGTGGACGGCCTGCCTGAACTGCGCTTTGATCCGAACGCCGATCTCGTCTTCGACTACGGCCCGGCCCTGCCCGGCCATGCCAACGGGATGGTGCTCGAGGCCACTGACGCCCAGGGCGACGTGATCTTTCAGGAGACCTACTATTCTATTGGTGGCGGTTTCGTCGTCACGGCCGCCGAACTCGAGGCCGGTGAAGTAGAAGATGAAGGCGCCCCTGTCCCCCACCCCTTCACCACCGCCAAAGAGATGCTGGAGATGTGCAAGGAGACCGGCATGAGCGTTGCTGGCCTCAAGCGCGCCAACGAGCTCGCGCGGATGGGGCCGCTCGCGCTCGACGCAGGTCTCAAGCGCGTATGGGAGGTGATGAGCGATTGCATCGACCGCGGTCTTGCGCAGGACGGCACGCTGCCCGGCGGGCTGAATGTGCGCCGCCGCGCGAAGTCGATCCATGAGGCTCTCTTGGCAGAGCGCGGCATGAACCTGACCGCGCCGCACACGATCAATGACTGGATGAGCGTCTACGCCATGGCCGTGAACGAGGAGAACGCCGCAGGCGGGCAAGTCGTCACCGCGCCTACGAACGGCGCCGCGGGCGTGGTGCCCGCCACGATCCGCTATTGGCTCGACCACGTTCCGGGCGCCGTCCCCTCCAAGGTCGGTGAGTTCCTGCTGACAGCCTCAGCCATTGGGGGCATCGTAAAGTACAACGCCACGATCTCAGGCGCCGAAGGTGGTTGTCAGGCCGAAGTGGGCAGCGCGTCTGCTATGGCGGCCGCCGGGCTCTGCGCCGTCATGGGCGGCACGCCTGAGCAGGTGGAGAACGCGGCTGAAATCGCGCTCGAGCATCACTTGGGCATGACCTGCGATCCGATCAAAGGCCTCGTCCAGGTGCCCTGCATCGAACGTAACGGGCTTGGATGCATCAAGGCCGTGTCAGCGGCGTCCCTCGCGCTGAGGGGCGATGGGCACCATGTCGTGCCGCTCGATGCCACGATCGAGACCATGCGCCAGACGGGCGCCGACATGCACACGAAATACAAAGAGACCTCACTCGGCGGCCTCGCGGTCAACGTTCCCAACTGCTGAGTTGTTTCGGCGAACTGCGCTCCCCGCGCAAAAGTCTGAACGGGCTCCCGGCGCTCTGGCCAATGCGCAAACACAGGCGTAGCGTCGCCCCATGTCACAGGTTCAAGACCGCCCCTTCCTTGGCGTGATGCTCATGTTGGCGTTCTGCGCCATGATCCCGCTCAGCGATGCGTTGGGAAAGATCTTGGGCGCGACGCTGCCGATCACGTTGATCGTGTTTGCGCGGGTCCTCGTGCAGATGGGGCTCCTTGGCCCGATGGCGCGGATGCGCGGTGAGGCGCTGGCACTCCCACGCCGGTACTGGGGCGCGATCGTGCTGCGCACCGCGCTCTATATGGCTGGTATCAGCCTGATGTTCACCTCGCTGCGTTACCTGCCCCTCGCCGATGCCGTGGCCATCGCCTTTGTGATGCCATTCATCATGCTCCTGCTCGGGCATTTCTTTCTGGGTGAAGAGGTGGGCCCCCGCCGCATCATCGCCTGCGCGGTGGGCTTCATCGGCACGCTCATGGTCATCCAGCCAAGCTTCGCTGAGGTCGGCGCGCTGGCGCTCCTGCCCGTAGGCGTGGCCTTCACCTTTGCGTTCTTCATGCTGATGACGCGCCAGATCGCGAAAGAGGTCGAGCCCATCGCGCTGCAGGCCGTCACCGGAGCCGTAGCGGTTGCGATGCTGCTACCGATCCTTGTGCTTGGCACGATCTACGGCTGGGCTGACTTCCGCTTTGTTGCGGTCACGGCGAATGAGGTCTGGATGCTGCTCGCGATGGCCCTCATTGGGTCCGTGTCGCATCTGTTGATGACCTGGTCTCTCAGGCTGGCCCCTTCGGCCACGCTTGCCCCAATGCAATACCTCGAGATCCCTTTTGCGACGATCTTCGGCTATCTGATATTCCGCGATCTGCCCAATGGCCTCGCGGCAGCAGGCATCTTGGTGACGATCTCGGCGGGTCTTTTCATTATCGCGCGAGAGCGGAAAGCACCGCCTCAAGCGCCTCAAGCGGCAACGTCACCAGAAGCGACCGGCGATCCACGCTGAGCTCAACCGGCCCTCCCTCGACATGGTTTGATGTGGAGATGAGCCCGTCTGGTGCCACCCGCGCTGCAGACAATGGATAGCGCAACCCACGTGACGTCAGCAGGGCCTCAAGCAGGGGATAGAGCCCGATCGCCATCCCCTCCGGCAAATCTAGGGTCAGGTCTCGCGGGCTGAGAAAAGCAAGCTCGCCAGGTTTTAAAAGCACCACCGGGCGCGGCTCCTGCAGGAGCGTCGTTAAAGCCGCAAGCTGGTGATCCAGCCGCCCGCCCAGAAAACCCACACCGATAATGAGCGGCGCGTCCACGATCGACAGGCATTTCTGAA
Source organism: Pseudomonadota bacterium (assembly GCA_038527425.1). GTDB lineage: Bacteria > Pseudomonadota > Alphaproteobacteria > Rhodobacterales > Rhodobacteraceae > Shimia_B. Next base: position 8,002 of record JBCBFV010000061.1, on the reverse strand, counting down.
AGTCTGTTTGGTTCTGGTCAGGCATATGATGTTTGATCGCCCCAGGCAGATCGAGCCCGCCAAGCGAGTCAAAATCGCCCACTACCGCCTCCGGCATCACGCCCGCTTCGAGCGCATGGGCCGCGCCGCCATCCGCGGCCACAAGGCGCGGGGCATGAGATAACGCGGTTTTAAGGAGTGATGGGCTAGCGTCGCCTCCACCAACAAGGGTCACAGGCCGTTCAGGCGAATGAATAGGGCGAAACATGGGCGAATCCTGCTATTTGAAGACAAAGACCACAAATGCGCCACGAAAATACACGACAAATTTCCCGGTTCCGATCCAATCGGCTCCCTCTGCCATGGTAAAAATTCGGTAATCGAGTGGCAAAATGAATGAAGTGAGCAATCGTTATGGTTGGCAATAGCAAGGTCCTTACCGTCTCTTATGGGACGTTCTCGTGTACCCTTGAAGGGTTCGACGACAGCTTCGACACCATGAAGGCAATTGCGGAGTATTTCCGTGATCTGGCCGCAGAGGACCGCTATTTCGGCGCCGAACCTCCGCAGCCTGATGCCGAAGTTCTGGCCCGCATCGCGGAACGTGAACTGGCCCGCGGCGTTCATGCCCGCGCGGAAGGCAACGCCGTGTTGCTCAAACCATCTGCTGCACCAGAGGCCGCGCCCGCTCCTGAAGCTGCGCCTGCCCCAGAAGCAGAAGTGACGCCGGAGCCAGAAGCGGCGCCTGTTGTAGAGGCAGCCCCTGAGCCCGTTGAAGCCGAGACACCAGCAGAGGTTGTCGCCGAAGAGGTGACCGAGGTTCTGCCGGAAGCGGAAGCCGTGGAAGAGGCAGAGGCTGAGGCGCCTGCTGAAGACGCGGAAGTTGAGGAACCAGCTGAAGCGGAAGTCGAAGAAGTCGAAGCATTTGACGAAAGCGTCGAGACGGAAGCCGAAGAGCCCGTCGATGTTGCCGAAGAAGAAGCCGCGTCCGAAGTTGAGGCCGCCGAAGAAGAGGCCGCCGACGAAGACGAGGCGCAGGATGAGGCTGTCGAGGACGCCCCTGTCGCCGAAGAGGAGCCCGCCACCGAAGAGGTGATGGAAGCCGAGGCGGATGCTGAGGAAGCCCTCGAGACGGAAGAAGCTCCTGAAGCCGAAGTCGAGGCCGAAGCCGAGGAAGCGGAAGAAGTTGCCGAGGAAGACGCTCAGGACGAAGAGCCGTCCATCGACGTGACGACCGACGAGGAAGAGTTCGACGCCCAGACTGACGAGGTGGCTGAAGAAGAGGCCGCTGAAGAGGATGCAGAAGCAGCACGTGCGGCCGTGGGCGCGTTCTTCCAGAAAGACGACGCTGAGGAAGCACCAGCTGCATTTGACGACGAGATCGTCGAAGAGGTTGCTGAGGAAGCAGAAGTTGCAGTTGAGGAAGAGGCTCCTGCCGAGGACGACGGCGCCGCGGGCAACGGCCTTGCTGCAAAACTCCGCCGCATTCAGGCAGTTGTGGGCGCCGCTCGGCTTACCTTCAAAGGCCCCAAGGATGAGGCCTACACCGAAGACGAGCACGCCGAGGACGTCACCGCCCCTTCATCGATCCTGGTGAAGTCTGCTGATGACGCGGACGGGGCTGCGTCCGAAGAGGCCGTCGCCGAAGCAGAGGACTTTCAGGACGAGGCCGAGGTAGAGGCTGACCGCCCACGCGTCCTCAAGATGAAGCGTGAAGAATTCGAAGCCGCCATGGCCAGCGCCGGCATCTCCCAAGAGGAAGATGCGGAGCAGGTTGAAGTCGAGGCCGAGGCAGAGGCTGATGAGGCCGACCTCATGGCCGACGAGACCGGTGACGACGAAGATGATCAGGCGGACGACATGACGTCGATCTTCCGCGAGGAAGAGCCCGTCGCCGAGGAAGAGCCTGCCTCCAAGAGCTCGCTGTCCGCCGAAGACGAAGCTGACCTGATGGCAGAACTCGCCGCAGCTGAAGCGGAAGCCAAAGCTGAGCTGGGTGAAGCGGAAGACCAAGTGGAAGCCGTCGTGGAAGAGACTGCGACCGAGTTTGCTGAAGGTGCAGACGAGGAAGCTTCTGAAGAGGTCGCCGCCTCCTTCGGCGATCAGGAATCGACCATGAGCCGCCTGATGGAAGAGGCCGAAGCGAAGATGGATGAGCCTGAGAGCCAGACCCGTCGCGACGCCTACAGCCACCTGAAGGCGGCCGTTGCCGCCAAGCAGGCCGCGCGCTCCATGGGTGAAGAAGAAGGCTCTGCCACTGAGAAGCGCGAAAATGAGTTCCGCGCCGACCTCGCCCAGGTGGTCCGCCCTCGTCGTGCAGCAAAGCTGAGTTCCGGCCCGCGCACGTCACGCCCGGCAGCGGCTCCCCTGAAGCTCGTGGCCTCCCAGCGCGTCGACAATGACGAGGCATCCGAGGCCCCCCGCGAGCCCGCAGCGCCCGTGCGCCCGCGCCGCGTGGCAGCTGACGATAGCTACGCTGGAAACAAGGCCTTCGCGGGCTTCGCAGAGAGCGCCGGTGCAGAAGGCCTGCCCGACATCCTCGAGGCCGCGGCTGCCTTCGTGACCCATGTGGAAGGAAACGCGGTCTTCTCGCGCCCGCAGATGATGCGCATCGTGCAGCAGGCCATGCCGGAGGGCTCGTTCAGCCGCGAAGATGGTCTGCGCGCCTTTGGCACCCTTCTGCGCCAGGGTCGGATCAACAAGATCCGCGGTGGCCAGTTTGAAGTGACGCAAAGCACGCGCTTCCAGCCGGAAGCCCGCGAGATGCGCGAAGCAGGCTAAACCAGCCGCCGGGAGCAGGACTATCCCGCTCCCAGTGCATTAAGATTTAGGGGCGCCCATCGGGTGCCCCTTTGTCGTTTGAGACTCGGCCTAAGCCCGGGCGGCAGATAAGTGCTTTAGGGCAGGCTCAGCTGGGTCATGCGACCGCCGTCCACCGTGTAGGTTTGACCGGTAACGAAACCCGCCTCGTCAGCCGCGAGAAAGGCCACAAGCGCGGCAACCTCCTCCGCCCGCCCGGTGCGGCCGACGGGATGGATGCTGCCAATGTCGCGGCGAAAGGCGTCCGGATCAGGCATGCTTTCGATGAAATCGAGATTCAGATCCGTATCAATCCACCCTGGCGCAACGGCATTGCAACGGATGCCTTCTGACCCGTGATCCACTGCGACGGCCCGAGTAAGCCCATGGAGCCCTGCCTTTGAGGCACAATAGGCTGTGTGTCCCGGGTTCGAACCGATCCCTTCGATGGAGCCGATATTCACGATGCTCCCACGGGATTTCCGGAGCAGCGGCAGCGCCGCCCGGATCATCAGGAAAGGCGCTGTGAGGTTCACCGCCAGGGTGCGCTGCCAGGCCTCAAGGCTCATATCCTCGACGCGAGCTTCCTGCATCACACCGGCATTATTGACGAGCACATCAAGCGCACCGGCACGATCTACAATCTGTTCGATGACGTTGGCCGGCGCGAACTCTGAGCCCAAGTCAGCCTCGATACTCTCAAAGTCGGGCGTGCTTTGCCGTTGCGCTGTGAAGACACGCGCGCCCTCGGCACGAAACCTTTCGGCAATGGCCCGTCCGATACCGGATCGCCCGCCGGTGACCAATGCGACCTTCCCGTCAAACCGCTTCATGAGACCGGCTTTCCGCCGTTCACTTCAACCAAGGCGCCGCACATGTAGCGCGCCTCGTCAGACGCGAGGAAGAGAGCCACATCCGCGATGTCCTCCGGTTCGGCAATCCGGCCCAACGGAACGGTTTTCCCAAGCTCCGCCACGGCAGAGTCCGCATCAAAGCCGCGTCGCTCAAATCCGCTGCGCAACATCGGTGTGTTCACTTCATTGGGGCACACCGCATTGATCCGGATACCCTGATGCGCGTGATCCATCCCCACACACTGCGTGAGCGAAGCAATGGCCGCCTTGGTCATGCAGTAGAGCGCGTGGTTGGGACCCGGTGCCTTGCCGCCCCAACACGAGGCGGTGTTGACGATTGCCCCGCCCCCGGCAGCAGCCATCAGCGGAATAGCAGCCCGGCAAATCCGAAATGGCGCCTCCACATTCACGCCCATCGACAGATCCCAATCGGCATCCGTTGTCTCAGTCACAGGGCCGCGCGTGATGACACCCGCATTGTTGATCACGATGTCGAGCCCGCCCAGCGCGTCCCAAGCCGCCTGAGGCAGCCTGTCGGAGTAGCCGGGATCGAGCAAGTCACCAGGCATATGCGCTTCGGCCTCGATGCCCGTTACCTCTCGATCAGCAACGGCCACGGCGGCGCCTTGGGCGCGAAGGGCACTTACGATTGCGGCGCCGATCCCACCCGCGGCCCCTGTGACGAGCGCGCGTTTCCCCTCAAATCTCATGGAAGACCTCATGCTTGGAAACTCGCGACGGGGTCGCCAAAGACACCTGCATCCGGGACAACCCCTAGCCCCGGCCCCTCTGGCAAAGCGATGTGGCCGTCTACAATTTCGATGCCATTGGCAGGGTCGTAGTGCCCCTCGATATATGGTGCCGCGAGCCAGGCGCCTTCGCAGAGGTCGGGCCGCACTGTGGCGGCTACGTGCGTGCAAGCCGCTGCGATGATGTCGCCGCCCCATGCATCGTCGCAAGTGTGAGGCAGGTTGCGCGCGGCGCAGATTTCGCGGAAAGCGCGCATCTTCTCGAGGCCCCCGATCCGCGTCACTTTCATGCCGAACCCGTCCACAAGCCCTGTCCCCGCAGCGCTGATCACGGTGTTCAGATCGACGCTGTTTTCATCCATGTAGATCGCATGGCTTACCTGCGGGCGTATCTTCTGCAGATCCTCAATCGTGTTACAGGGCTGCTCCATAACGAAGGGAATATCCGGGCATTCCCGGCTGACGCGCAGTGCGTCACGCGTGGTCCAGCCTCGGTTCCCGTCGACCGCAAGCCGCATTCCCGATGGGCCCACCTGTTCCCAGACTTTGCGGATCGTTTCGATGTCGATTTCGACCGGCCGCCCACCCACCTTGATCTGAAGCCGGGGGTACCCCTCGTCGCGCTTCTCGCGGGCAAGGCGGGCAATGTCGTCGGGCGCACCAAGCCCTGTGGCGTAGTATGAAGGCACGCGTTCAACAGCCCGGCCCCCAAGCAAATCCGCGACGCGGACACCAAGCCGTTTGCCAATCAAATCATGTGCCGCGATGTCCACGGCGGCTTTGGCGTAGTTGTGCCCGTTCAGCAGCCCGTCCATCGTTCTGTGCAGGGCGGTCGGCCACAGGGAAGCGCCAATGAGCCCGGGCGCCATCTGCGTCAGCGCCGCACGAGCGCCCAGCGCGTGGGCTTCCGCATAGGTTGGACCCACGGGGCATGTCTCCCCCCACCCCTCTGTGCCATCATTTGCCACGATCCGTACGAGTGTCGTGTCGAGCGCCCAGACCTCGGCCTTGGCCATTGTGTAGGGCCCATTCTTCACCGGCAGGTCATGCTGGTAGATGTGGATTTCTTCAATCAGCGGCGCGTTCGTCATGGGATATGGGTACAGCCATCATCCCATCCAGTCATGGATAAACTGGCGGCTCCCCTACCCGGCCAAAAACAAGACCGGGGCCAGCAAACTACAGCGATCTGGGGTTCAGTCCTCCGGCGCGTTGGGGTCAGCTTGCCCCACACCGAGAAAGACCTTCTTGAGCGGGAACGCCCAGATCACGCCTAGAACCACGTACACCGCCAGCTCCAGAAGGATCGGGGGTTGCATGCCAAAGACGCCCCGAAAGCCACTCATGATCGTGACCGCAGCCACAATGTAGAGGGGCAGCGCCACAATCAGGATCAGCAGCGCCCAGCGCTTCTTAGCTTTGTGGCTCAGTGCCATGGATCAATCCGCAAAGGGGTCCGTGACGAGGATCGTGTCATCACGCTCGGGAGAAGTGGACACTAGGGCCACAGGGCACTGGATCAACTCTTCGATGCGGCGGACGTATTTGATGGCAGCGGCTGGGAGCTCTGCCCAGCTGCGCGCGCCTGCTGTGCTCTCAGACCAGCCTTGGATCGTCTCGTAGACGGGCACAGCGCGCGCTTGGGCGTCGGCGGCTGTGGGCAGGTAGTCGAGCTCCTCCCCGTCGAGCATGTAGCCTGTGCAGATCTTGAGCTCCTCAAAGCCGTCTAGCACGTCGAGTTTTGTCAGCGCGATGCCGGAGACACCCGAGGTCGCGCAGGTCTGGCGCACGAGGCAAGCATCGAACCAGCCGCAACGGCGCTTCCGGCCCGTGGTAGTTCCGAACTCATGGCCGCGTTCGCCCAGGCGCTGGCCGTCATCGTCGTCAAGCTCCGTCGGGAACGGGCCTTCGCCGACACGGGTTGTGTAGGCCTTGGTAATGCCCAACACATAATCGATGCCGTTCGGGCCGATGCCCACGCCGGTGGCTGCCTGCCCTGCGATCACGTTAGACGACGTCACAAACGGGTACGTCCCGAAGTCAATGTCGAGCAGCGCGCCTTGTGCGCCTTCAAAAAGGATGCGCTTGCCCGATTTGCGTTTCTCATTGAGCACGCGCCACACTGGGGCAGCGTAAGGCAGGATCAGTGGCGCAACTTCGCGCAACTTGGCGATCAGCGCGTCGCGGTCCACGGTCTCAAGCCCCAGACCACGGCGCAACGCATCGTGATGCACCAACGCGCGGTCTACACGCGCCTCAAGCGTCGCATCATCGGCAAGGTCGGCCACACGCACGCAGCGACGGCCCACTTTATCCTCGTATGCCGGGCCAATGCCGCGGCCCGTTGTGCCGATCTTGGCGACGGAGTTCTGGCTTTCACGGGCGCGATCAAGCTCACCATGGATGGGCAGGATCAGCGGCGTGTTCTCCGCGATCATCAGCGTCTCGGGGCTGATATCCACGCCTTGGGCGCGGACAGTCTCGATCTCACCCACAAGGTGCCAAGGATCGAGGACGACCCCGTTACCGATCACCGAAAGCTTGCCGCCCCGCACCACACCGGACGGGAGAGCGTGAAGCTTGTAGACCTCTTCCCCGATCACCAGCGTGTGGCCGGCGTTGTGGCCGCCTTGAAAGCGCGCGATCACATCGGCCCGCTCGGAGAGCCAGTCGACGATCTTGCCTTTGCCCTCATCCCCCCACTGGGTGCCCACAACGACTACGTTGGCCATGTCACATCCTCGGCTTGGCATTCAAACGCCCGCCTCATAGCGGGGCGCGGCCCGAGGGGAAACCAGTAAGTTGGGGACAGGTTGAGACGCCACGTCGCAACGTCGCGCGCTCAGGCGGTCACCAAGAGGTGCAAAGCGGGGTTGCGGGGGCGGCAGCGAGGCTTTACGTACGGCCCGTTGTCGGAATAGGCCTTATCGATGCAGTATCAAAACCCGATCCTCGTTATCCTGTTGATCCTCGCGATCGCCCTGATTGCCGTGGTGCTTCTTCAGCGCTCGGAAGGCGGCGGCCTGGGCATCGGTGGGGGAGGCGGTGGCGGCGGCGTTCAAGCGCGCGGCCAAGGTAATGCGCTGACGCGGCTGACGTGGATTTTGGGCGTGGCCTTCATGGTATGTGCCCTCGCGCTCACGCTTATTTCCGCGCAACAGGGCGGCAACAGTTCGGTCCTCGATGGCGACGCAGGCGACCTGCTGCCACCGGCAACAGAATCGACCGTGCCTGCTGGCGAAGACCTTCTTCCGCCGTCGCTCGACAGCGAAGAACCACTTCTGCCGGTCGCAGAATAACGACCACAAACCACTACAGGTAGCGCCGAAGCGACTTCGGCGCGCTTTATCTAGCATCCAGCCATGGACAGCGTGCGGCGAATCCGTATACGCTTAAATCCCGTGGTGCTGCGTATCTCGTGCACGACAGACACGACGGGAGAGCCTCTTGGCACGTTTCATTTTCATCACTGGCGGCGTTGTTTCATCCCTGGGCAAAGGGTTGGCGTCTGCTGCGTTGGGCGCGTTGTTGCAGGCGCGTGGGTATTCGGTTCGGCTGCGCAAGCTCGACCCCTATCTGAACGTCGACCCCGGCACGATGTCCCCTTTCGAACACGGCGAG
>JBCBFV010000060.1:0-10713 GCA_038527425.1 Pseudomonadota bacterium | reverse complement strand
CTCGAACGCAGGCGCAGCAGAGCAAGCCAAGACAGCCATCGGCTTTGGCCGCGACCGTCGCGAAGGCGAAGACACCGCCGCGATCGAACGCACCTTCACGCCGGAATTCCGCAACCGTCTGGACGCGGTCATCTCTTTCGGCGCCCTGCCGAAAGAGGTTATCCTGCAGGTGGTCGAGAAGTTCGTGCTTCAGCTGGAAGCTCAGCTCATGGACCGCAACGTCTCGATCGAGCTCACGCGTCCCGCAGCCGAATGGCTGGCCGACAGGGGCTACGACGACCGCATGGGCGCCCGTCCGCTTGGTCGCGTGATCCAGGAGCACATCAAAAAGCCGCTCGCCGAAGAGCTCCTCTTTGGCAAGCTGGCCAAGGGTGGCCTCGTGAAGGTGGGCGTCAAAGATGGGCAGCTCGATCTGCGCATTGAAAGCCCCGAAAAGCGGCGCCTCGGCGGCGGTGAGGACAAACCACCGCTGCTGACCGCAGAATGAGACTTTTGACGGGAGCGGCTCTTGGGGCCGCCCTTTTCACATCCGCCTCCGCGCAGGAACGGCTTCCCCTCACCTTTCCTCTCGATTGCACGTTGGGGGAGGATTGCTTCATCACGGCCTTGATGGATCACGACGTTGGCAGCTTTTCGGTCGACTACAGCTGCGGCACCCTCACCCGTGACACCCACTCAGGCACCGATTTCACGCTGCCAGACTTTGCTGAAATGGCACGAGGCGTGAACGTCCTCGCTGCCGCGCCCGGAACGGTCGTTGGTATCCGCGACAGACTTCCGGACACAGGTACCGACTACGGCGATGAGGAGTGCGGCAACGGCGTCGCCGTTTCGCATGGCAGCGGCTGGGTCACGCAATACTGTCACATGAAACGAGGCTCCGTAACCGTCGAGCCTGGCGAGACCGTCACAGCTGGACAGGTGTTGGGCCAGGTCGGCCGTTCCGGCGCAGCAACCCTCCCCCACCTTCACCTCAGCCTCCGCAAGGACGACGATGAGGTCGATCCATTCGCACCCGCGACCATCGGATGTGGAAACGGCCAGCCCGCCCTATGGGAGACGCCGATAGCTGCACCGGCAGCCGGTTTTCTCAAGGCAGGCTTCGCGACCGAAGTCCCAAGCTATGATGCGGTCAGAGACGCTTTCGAAAGCGCCACGGACCTCAGTTCGACAGCGCCCATCGTAGCGTGGGTCTCCGGCTACGGGTCACGCCCGGGCGATGTTCTGACCACCACGATCTCCTCGGAAAACGGCGTCTTCAGCGAACAAGAGGACATACTCGAGCGCCGCCAGGAAGCTTGGTTTCGCTTCTCGGGCCGTCGATTCACCGACACACCTTGGTCAAAAGGCCGCTACACCGCCACCATCACCCTCTCACGACAGGGTCAGGTTATCGCGAAAACTGCTTTCTCAGCGACTCTCGAAAACTAGCCCAGCCGCACGCCGAATGTCGGGCGGCGCTGAAAAATCGCGCCAGCGGTTTTTCAGCTGGGTGGGTGGGCGGGCCGTCCGGCAATCGGAGGGCGGGTGGGCTAGTTCTTCTCCGTGAACTTCAGCTCGATCCGCCGGTTTTGCGCCAGCGAGACCTCATCGTCACCCGTATTCAAAGGCTGGAATTCTCCAAAGCCATTGGCACTCAAACGCTCGGGGTCAAAGCCAAGAGAGTCCACCATATAGAGCACCACCGACAAAGCCCGCGCCTGGCTCAGTTCCCAGTTGTTGGCAAACTCGCCGAAGCCAGAAAGAGGTCTGTTATCGGTGTGGCCGTCCACCTGCAAAACCCAATCAATCTCGGGAGGAATCTCCGCAGCTGCGTCGCGCAACGTCTGCGCGATCCGACCGATCTGCGCGCGCCCGGCGTCGCTCAATTGCGCGCCAGCGGGTGGGAAAAGCACCTCAGAGGAGAACACAAAGCGGTCGCCCACGAGCCGAACGCCCTCCTGCCCCTCAAGCGCGTCTCGCACGCCCGCAAGGAACGTCGACTGAGCACGCTCCAGATCGGCCGCACGCGCCTCAAGCTCCAGCCTAAGCGCCTCTTCGGCCTCGGCCCGCGCCTGCTCGGCTGCCAAACGGCGCTCCGCCTCTTCCGCAGCACGCTTCTGCTCCTGAGCGACTTGCGCCAGAGCAGAGTTCAGATCCTGCCCCAAATTGACGAGCTGCGCGTCATTGGCGACGGCCTGAGCCTCGAAATCATCGAGCAGCCCTCGCAGGATCCGCACATCTTCCTGCAAATCCGAAACCTGAGCATTCAGCAGCGCAACCGACCGCTGGGAATCCGCTGAAAGAGCCTCTTCCGCCGCCAATTGTTCCTGCGCTTGAGCCAGCAAGGCATCACGCCGCTCCACCTCGGTCAGTTGGCGGGAGGCCTCGTTCTCGGCGGCGAGTTTCTGGGCCAGGGCCGCTGCGAGTTGGTCGCGCAGGCTCTCGGCAGTTTGGCCTTCCTCGGTGCGGGCGGCGGTGGTTTCTTCCAACGCGGCCTCAAGCGATCCGATACGCGCGACCGCGTCCTCACCGGCCACAAGCGCCGCCGCCAGCCGGGCCTCCAGATCTTCGATATCGCCTTGAGCAGCGGCCAGGAGCGTCAGCGTCTCTTCCGCTTCAGCGCGCCGCTCTTCAAGTTGCAGCGTCATGGCCGTGAGCTCATCGTTGGCTTCCGCAAGCCGCGCGCGCAGTGTCTCAGCCGCCGCAAGCTCAGCCAGTCGCGCCTCTTCTTCAGCCGTCAGCGCACCCTGGCTTTCCTCAAGACGGGCCTCGAGCGCCGCCACGGCGGCCGCTTCGGCGAGCCTTGCACGTTCTTCTTCCGCAAGCAGTGCCTGGGCTTCTTGCAGTTGCGCCTGCAAAGCGGCAACGGTCGCCTGCTCTGCCAAGGCGGCCTGCTGCTCCGCGCTCAATTCGGCTTGGGTATTCTCCAACTGCTCTTGCAGCGCGAGGAGGGTCGCCGCCTGCGCAAGGCGCGCGGCCTCCTCGTCTGTGATCTGTTCAAGCGCGGCCTCAAGCTGCGCACGCACCGCTTCCGCATCCGCAAGGGCCTGCGCACGGGCATCAGCCTCGCTCTCGACATTTTGCTCGAGGGCGTTGATGCGGCCGTCACGCTCCTGAACTCGGGCAGCTTCGGCCTGTCGCGCCGCTTCCGATTGCGCGAGTGTGTCCCGAAGCGCGGCCAGGCTTTCGGTCAAAGAAGCAGTCGTGCTTTGAGACTGCGTAAGCGAGGAGAGGGCCGCAGCAAGTTGCTGGTCCACGCTGGCTTTCTCGGCCTGCAGCAACTGAAGTGCGGCAGAGAGCTCGTCGCGCGTTTCTTCTTCAGCATTCAGCTGCTGGGCCAACTGCGCCAAAGATGCTTCCTGCGTTGCCGCTTGTTGGCGCAGGTCGGCCACGACCGCCTCAAGGGCCTCGCGCTCTGCGTCCGCACGGCGCGCCGCGGCTTGTTGTTCGTCGATCTGCTCACGTGCCGCAATCAAAGCGATGTTGAGCGCTTCTTCTCGGCTCAGGAGCTCTGCAATCTCAGCGTCGCCGGCATCCCGCTCGGCCGTCAGCGATGCGATGGCGGCCTCGTTGTCCGTCCGCGCTGCCAGCAGGGACGCGACCTGTTCTTCAAAGCTCGCAATCCGGCCCGTCGCCTCAGCGAGCGCTGCATTTTGGGCATCCCGCTCCGACCGCAGGGACGCGATCAACGCCGCCTGCGCCCGCGTCTGGGCGTCGGCGTCTTCCAAAGCCACGCCCAGCTCATCAACTTGCCCGGTCAGGTTGCGGTTCTCATCACGGGCAAGCCCCAGTGCATCGGCCAGGCTCGCCACCTCGGCCTGCAGTCCCAGCACGGCATCAGACTGGCGCGTAATCTCATCCCGCAGCACGAATTGCACGACGAGGAAGATCGTCAGCACAAACATCAGAACAAGCAGAAGGCCTGTCATCGCGTCCACGAAGCCGGGCCAGATCGAATTCTGGACCCGCCCTCCGGAACGGCGGCTCAGCGCCATGCCTTAGCCCTCACCGCGCTTTGCGGCTTGGTGTTGGCCACGGCGCGATGGCTTGAGCGCGCGGGTGAGTCCGGCAATGTCGGTCCGCAGCTCAGCAATGGCTTCTTGGCGCCCAGCGGAGACCTCTTCCAAAAGGCGCAGCAACTGAACGTCGATCGACCGAAGCCGCATCCGGCTCTCAGCATCCATGCCTTCACCAGTGCCCCCTTCGGCCATTGCCGCAATGAGCCGCTCCTGCCCCTCAGCGATGCGTGCGAGCGCCTCCGAGGAGCCATCAGGAGCGGCAAGCTTGTCGGCCACACGCTCCATCGAGGTCGTCAGCTGTGAGATCTTTTCGTCGGTCATGGAGCGGCTGATGTCAGACTGGGTGAACATCAGCTGCATGCTTTCCATCTGCTCGGCCATGTGGTCGAGGATCTGCGCCATGGCGCCTGTCTCTCCGCCCACATCGCCGTCCCCCGCGCTGAGTGAGACACGCGTGATTGAGGACACCCATTCCTCAAGCTCGCGGTAAAAGCGGTTCTGCCCGTGGCCTGCAAAGAGCTCCAAAAGCCCCACCACCAGCGATCCTGCAAGGCCCAAAAGCGAGGAAGCAAAGGCCACGCCCATGCCGTCCAGCTGAGACTCAAGGCCCACCTGCAGGCGGCCAAACACATCAAGGCCGGTTTCGCCCTCGTTGGGTGTGAGTGACCGGATGGTCTCCACCAATGCTGGCACCGTCGTTGCCAGGCCAAAGAAGGTCCCCAAGAGGCCCAGAAAGATCAGCAGCGAAACGAGGTAGCGCGTGATTTCACGTTGCTCATCAATACGTTGCGCCACAGAATCCAGGATGGAGCGCGACGACGTGGCCCCAAGTTGCATCCGAGCGCCGCGTGTCCGCAAAAGCGTCGCCAACGGCGCGAGCAGCTGCGGCGGAGTGACAATTTCATGGCCCACCCGTTGCGCTGCAAACCCCTCGATCCACTGCACACAGTTAAAGACCTGATAGAGCTGCGCGAAACAGGCGATCACACCGATAAAGAAAACAGCGATGATAAAGCCGTTCAGCCAAAGGTTGGCTGAGATCACCGGATAAAGAACGGGAAATGCCAGTGCTGTGCCGGCACCTACCGCGCACAGGACAGCAACCATCAACACGATCTGCTGAATGGGCTTTGAGAAGTACGGCTCGGCCTCGCGATCAGGGTGTTCCACCGGACGCGTCCTGTATCTTTTGCGTTGCGGCGCAGCATAGCCACAAAATGTTGCGGGGGCTAGGCATTTAGCTCCCTCACACGTTGGGCGAGAGCGGTCAGATCGGCATCCTCGATGCCAAGCTCGGTCAGATGCGCGGCGGTGTTGAAAAGGTATTCTGTGTTCGGCCCTCGGCCGCCCACAGCATGGGCAATCACCTCGGCCTGACGCTCCATGGACAAGCCACCGCAATATTGCACATGATCGCGCGCAACGATGTAGGCCAAAGCCTCAACCTCGCGCCCGTCATCCAGCGCCAACGGCACGCACGCCTCGTAATAGGCCGACGAGATCAACTCGCGTTCGCGCAGCTCGGCCAGCACCTCGTCATGGCCCTCGTCCGGCAGCCGGAAGGCCATCCCTCGGCACGACGCGCCCGCCTCGGTATCAAGCGCCAGCACAAGGCCCGGATCGGCCTCGGTGCCTCGGTGATGGATCGACCACATGCAAAAGCTGCGCGCGTAATTGTCGAGCCGCGCAAGCACGGCCTCCGGCGCCGCGAAGCCCGGGTTCCACATGAGCGAGCCATAGGCGAAGACCCAGGTCTCAGGAGGTGCTGTCATTCCCATGACGCGCGGCTATAGAGGTTGCTGGAAGAAGGGAAAAGGCACCATGCGCTTCATCATCTGGATTCTCGCCATCGGAGCGCTGTGTTGGTGCGGATATTGGTTCGTCGCGGCCTCTGCACTCGATCGCGGCGCGAACGCGTGGTTTGACGCACGACGCACCGATGGATGGCAGGCCGACTACGCCGATCTCGACGTCTCCGGCTTCCCCTATCGCTTTGACACCACGCTCACGGATGTGGCCCTCGCCGACCCCGGCACCGGCGTCGTCTGGCAAGCACCAGAATTCATCGTGACGGCGCTGGCCTATCAACCCAACCACGTCATCGCGATCTTCCCGGACGAGCAAACGCTGCGATCGCCCTTTGACACGCTCACCATCACCAGCGCCGACATGCGCGCCTCTGCCCGCGTGGGCGGCACGAACGTAGAGCTCCGCGAAAGCACTGCGGAGATGGCCCAGGTGTCGGTCAAATCCACTCAAGGGTGGGAGATCACGCTCGACCGCGGGCTGCTCGCAACACGAACGATGGGTGACAACAGCTACGACATCTACTTCGAGGCCACGGATCTACGTCCTTCAGACGCGCTGCGCCTCGGTATCGACCCGCAAGACAGGCTTCCCGACACGTTCGAGACCCTCAAACTCGATGCGACCGCGGACTTTGATGCGCCTTGGGATCGCTTCGCCATCGAGCGTGCGCGCCCTCAGCCCACGCGCATCGACCTCAAGGAGTTCGACGCCCGTTGGGGACAGCTCGAACTTCGCGCGGTGGGAGTGCTCGACATCAGCACTGACGGCACACCAGAAGGCCGCATCACCGTCAAGGCAACGAACTGGCGTGAGATTATCTCCATCGGTCAAGCGACCGGCGCCATCCCCGACAGCGCGGTGCGCATGATCACGAGCGGACTGGAGATGATGGCCTCTCTCTCCGGGCCGCCAAACACGATTGACGTGCCCCTCACCTTCCAAAGCGGCCGCATGTCCATAGGCCCCCTGCCCCTCGGCCCCGCGCCCAAACTGCGTCTCCGGTAATCCCGTCTTCTTTGCGCCCCCGTACTTTGGGGCAAGGGCGAAGCCCAAACGCCGCGCAGCGGCGCCCCTAAGATGGATCAGCGCCCGCGGCCAAAGTCGGGCGCATCGGTATCCTGGCCCGCCTGAACAATCGACCGACGCACCGCCCGCGTGCGCGTGAAGTAGTCGTGCAAAAGATCGCCGTCGCCGGTCCGGATCGCTCTTTGCAAGGCAAAGAGCTCCTCCGTGAAGCGCCCCAGGATCTCCAGCGTCGCGTCCTTGTTGGTCAAAAACACATCGCGCCACATGGTGGGGTCCGAGGCAGCAATGCGCGTGAAATCCCGGAAGCCTGCGGCGGAATAGTTGATGACTTCACTGTCGGTAACGCGCTTGAGGTCATCAGCCACGCCCACCATAGTATAGGCAATGAGATGCGGGGCATGGGACGTCACCGCCAAAACCAGATCGTGATGATCTGCGTCCATTGCGTCGACTTTCGATCCCATCGCCTCATAGAGCGAGCGCAGCCGCGCCACCGCCTCAGAATCCGCGCCTCCGGGCGTCAAAAGCCACCACTTGTTCTCAAAAAGCTCCGCAAATCCCGACCGCGGGCCGCTGTGTTCGGTGCCCGCCAGCGGGTGAGACGGCACAAAATGCACGCCCTCGGGAATATGGGGAGACACCGCCTCGATCACCGCGCGCTTGACCGAGCCTACGTCGGTAACAGTGGCACCCACCTTCAAATGCGGCGCCATCTCCTGCGCGACGGCGGCCATGGCGCCAACTGGGACCGCCAAGACCACCAGATCGGCATCGGCCACAACCTCTGCGATCGTGTCATGGACGCTGTCGCACAGCCCGATCTCGCGAGCGGTATCGCGTGTCTCAGCCGAGCGCGCATAGCCCGCTACATGCCCTGCCAAACCATCACGTTTCATGGCCCAGTGCATGGATCCTGCGATGAGGCCGAGCCCGATCAGAGCAACACGTTCGTAGATCATGCGTCCACTCCAACGAAGGCGCGGATTGCGGCCATCACGCGTTCAGTGCCCGCCGTGTCCCCGACCGTGATGCGCAGGCCCTCGGGGAACCCGTAGCCCTTCACTTTTCGCACGAGGATGCCCGCCTCACGCAGCGCGGCCTCGCAGCCCACGGCCTCAGCCTCGTCCCGGAACCGCGCGAGCACGAAATTTGCATCACTCTCGTCGCAGGCGATCCCGAGCGCATGCAGCTCCTTGCGCATCTCGTCGCGCAACCGCGCATTGTCAGCGATACAGCGCGCGGCAAACTCTCGGTCGCGCATGGCGGCTTCGGCCGCCGCCAGTGCCGGCGCCGAGAGGTTGAATGGCCCGCGCACACGCGTGAGCACATCGATGATCTCCTGGCAGGCATAGCCCCAGCCCACGCGCAATCCACCCAGCCCATAGAGCTTGGAGAATGTCCGCGTCATCACAACGTTGGGTCGCGCACTCGCGAGGGCCGCCCCCCCGTCATAGCCCGCGTCATAGTCCCGGGCGTATTCTGCATAGGCGCCGTCGAGCACGAGGATCACCTCTGGCGGCAGCGCATCTGCGAGCCGCGCCATCTCTGACATCGGGATCGTGGTGCCCGTCGGGTTGCCCGGGTTCGTCAGGAAAACGAGCTTCGTTTTGTCGGTCACCCCGGCAAGGATCGCATCCACATCAACAAACCGGTCGCGCTCTTTCACGCAAACCGGCGTCGCCCCAGCCGCGCGCGCCAAGATCGGGTACATGGAGAAACCATGCTCCGTGTAGATCACCTCGTCGCCCACACCGGCATAGGCCTGACAGAGGAAAGTCAGCACCTCGTCTGAGCCCACGCCGCAGATGATCTGCGCCGGATCAAGCCCGTGCACCTCTCCAATCGCGGCGCGCAGGGGCCCGTGATCCACGGACGGGTAGAGATGCATCTTCGACGCCGCCTCCACGAGCGCTTGCTGCGCTGCGGGCGGCGGCCCAACGGGGTTTTCGTTCGAGGACAGCTTCAAAACCTCGCTGACACCCGCGATATGGCTCTCCCCGCCCACGTAGAGCGAGATATCCATAATTCCTGGCTGTGGCTTTGGTGCGGACACGACAATTTTCCCTTTGCTTGTCGCTCTGTAACCCGCCGCGACCAGCGAGGCTAGGGCTCGCGATCAGAGCCGCCGCCATCGTAGCTCTGACGCGCGCCAAGCACCTGCTCCATATGCGCGACGCCCCATTCGGCCATGGCCGTCAGAGGGGCCTGTAAAGTCTCCCCCAGGGCCGACAAGCGGTAGGTCACGCGGCGGGGGAAGCCGCCCAGATCCTCGCGCAGAATGAGCCCGTCGCGCTCCAGGCTGCGGAGCGTCTGAGTGAGCATCTTCTTGGAGACATCAGGTATCCGCGTCTGCAAAGCGCTGAAGCGATGCGGTTCTTGGCCCAGCGCGAAAACGACCAGAATGCTCCACTTATCCCCGACGGGATCGAGGATGTCTCGGATCGGACAGGCGTCCGGCTTGAGCGGTCCAGTTGGATCCATAGCGCATTCCTCACAGGGCTGTGACATCTCCTTGGTTACCAAAAAGTGCCTTATTTCCAGCGTTAGTCTCTCTTGGTTACCTAGCACCACCACATTCAACCCGAAAGGCAAATCATGCTTCTTCTCGACCGTAGAACCATTCTGCAAGCGGGTGGCGCTGCTCTTCTGACACCGTCGCTCGCTTGGGCCGCAAACAAACGCGCTTTGGAAACCTTCACCGCCTCGCCCATGGGCGCCTTCGTGCATTCAACCATGGTCGTGGGCGAAGAAAACGTCCTCGTCATCGATGCTCAGTTGACGCAGGCGGACGCCACGCTGCTGGCGGACCAGATCGAGGCGACCGGCAAGCGTCTGGAGACCGTGTTCATCACGCACCTGCATCCCGACCACCTCATGGGCATCGCCGTCCTCAGCGCGCGGTTCCCGGATGCGTCATTTGTCGCACATCCCGTTGTTGCCGAGATTTTGGCCCAAGTCGGGCCTGGCATGTTTGACGCTCTGAAGGGCAATCTGGGCTTTGCCGCTGGCGACAGCTGGGTGCTCCCCACCGCCCTCGACGGCGATCTGGAGCTTGAGGGCGAGCGTTTCAAAGTGCTCGATCCGATGGTGGGTGACACAGCCGCGATCACCCCAATCCACATGCCCCAGTTCGATGCGCTCATCGCCTCAGACGTTGTCTATTCCGGCTTGGGCCTCTACATCGCGGAGACGCTTACACCAGAGGCCTTCGCCGGGTGGCGCGCCTCCCTGGACGCTGTTGAGGCCGTGGGCGCAGGGAAATTAATCGCAGGCCACGCGGGCCCTGTCCCGATGGAGGGCAACGCCATCGACTTCACGCGCACCTACCTCGACGGGTGGGAACAGGCGCTAGCCGAAAGCACCGATCGCGCGTCGCTCGCCGCGGCGATGGAGCGGATCCTTGGGGCTGACCCTGAAGCGTTTTTCAGCGTCGAGGCACTGAAGGCCGCCTATCCCGAATAGGCAAAGAAAAAGGGCGGCCCTTGCAGGCCGCCCTTTCCCGTCTCTCGCTGCAGAAGACTTAGTTCTGCGCGTAGAATTCGATCACGAGGTTCGGTTCCATCATCACCGGGTACGGCACATCGCCGAGGCCCGGGGTACGGGTGAACGTTGCGGTCATCTTGGAGTGATCCGCTTCGATGTAGTCAGGCACATCACGCTCGGGCAGCTGGACTGCCTCAAGAACAACGGCGAGCTGCTTGGAGCGATCACGCACCTCGATCACGTCGCCTTCCTTCACGCGGTAGGACGGGATGTTCACGCGGCGGCCGTTCACCTTCACGTGGGCGTGGTTCACGAACTGACGTGCGGCCAAGTTCGTGCCGACGATCTTTGCCGCACGTCAGTTCGTGAACCACGCCCACGTGAAGGTGAACGG
>JBCBFV010000059.1:0-10724 GCA_038527425.1 Pseudomonadota bacterium | reverse complement strand
TTCCAGAAGTTCTACGCAGACGTGCAGATGTACGCCAACACGTTCAACGGCACCGACCCGCAGGCTTACCTCGGCAACGCGCTGTGCGACAAAGCTCCGCGTCCGGACAGCCAGTGGCAGGGTGAGAACATCTCCCGCGTCTGCATCCCGGGTTACGACGAGATGCATGCTGAGCTTCAGGCAACTGCAGGTATCGACGCACGTGCCGAGATCGGCCGCGCTCTGAACGACATGGCCGTCGAGAACGGGATGATGATCCCGCTCGTGCACCGTGGTCGTCTCTCCGCCCACGCCAACACGCTGGGCGGCGTGGTCCTGAACGTTTGGGACAGCGAGCTCTGGAACGTCGCGGACTGGTACCGCGTCGACGGCTAAGGCCGCCACAAGCTAAAGCAGGGTGCGCCACGCGGCGCGCCCTGCACCCGAGGGGACACAATCCACATGACGTTAGAGACCTATCTCGCCTATGTGGGCGTTATCGCGGTTTTCTTTGCGACGCCGCCGGGGCCAAGCCAGGCGCTGATGATCGCATCGTCGCTGAAGCATGGGCTTTTGAAGAGCCGCTTCACCGTTGCAGGCGATCTGTCGGCAAATGCGTTGCAGATGCTGGCCGCAGGCTTCGGACTGACCGCGTTGATCGCGGCCTCCTCCAGCGCGCTCTTCGTCATCAAATGGCTGGGTGTGGCCTACCTCCTCTACATCGGAATCAAGACCTGGCGGAGCTCCGGCGCCGCGACAGCTGAGGCGGAGGCCACGCCCCGCATGCTGGCGCGCCGCGCATTCTTCACTTCCGCCGCGAACCCCAAGGCCGTCTTCTTCTTTGCGGCCCTCTTCCCACAATTCATCGACGGGAGCGCGCCACTGTGGCCCCAGCTCCTGATCCTCGGAGGCACATATCTCGTGATTGACGGACTGCTTCTTTTCGCCTGGGGCGGCGCGGCACGTGGTGTGCTGGCGCCTGTCGTGCGCTCGGCTGATCGTCTCGCCAAAGTCTCTGGCGCCATGATGATCGCAGCCGCGGGCCTCCTGGCACTGCGCCGAGTGGAGGTCTGATCCAAAATGTTAACCTACACGATCCGACGACTTGTTCTGGCAGTGCCCACACTGCTCTTTATCTCGCTCGTCATTTTCCTGCTTCTCGAGCTCGCCCCCGGTGATCCCATGGCGCAGGTGCCGCTCACCGTGCCTGCAGAGGTAAAAGAGCAGATGCGCGAGGCCCTCGGTGTGGGGCAGCCTATCTGGATCAGCTTCCCGAAGTGGCTCTACCAATTCTTCGTCGTCGAGCCGATGGTGATGATCGATTACTACTTCGGCACGAACCTTAGCGAAGGCCAGTTCCGCGCGATCTCCTGGCAGACGCGTTCGCCGGTGATGGACATCGTTGTTCAGCGCCTGCCGCAGACGCTCTGGGTGGTGGGTGTTGCCTATATCGTGGGCTTTGCCATCGCGATCCCGGTGGGGATCTACTCGGCCTACAAGCAATACTCCCTGTTTGATAACCTCGGCACGTTCATCACGATGGTGGGCTTTTCGGTCCCGCCGTTCTTCTCGGGCGTCCTCGTGATCGTGATCTTCTCGGTCCAGCTCGGGTGGTTCCCGTCGATCTACGACACGACGCTGGTGGTTAATTCGTGGGAGAGCTTCGTCAAACAGCTCAACCAGATGTTCTTGCCCGTGATGGTGCTGGCGCTGCAGATCACCTCGCAGACCTCGCGCTTCATGCGCTCCTCCATGCTAGATAACCTCAATCAGGACTATGTACGCACCGCCCGCGCCAAGGGCCTGAGGGAGCGTGCCGTGGTGATGGTCCACGTGCTCCGCAACTCCATGATCCCCGTGATCACGGTCATGGCGCTCTCCGTGCCCCAGATCTTTGGCGGCGCGATCATCACCGAGCAGGTCTTTAAAGTGAACGGCATCGGCCAGCTTTTGATCACCGCGATCCAGGCCAATGACCTGCCCATGGTGCAGACGCTGACCTTCATTTTCGCCGTGCTGATCGTTCTCTTCAATCTTATCGCAGACGTCCTCTACGGCCTGCTCGACCCGAGGATCCGCTATGACTGATGCAGCACATAATTCGCCGCTCTCAGATCCGATCCCGGACAAGCCGCCGCGTTCGCAGTGGGAAGAGGTCTGGAGCCAGTTCCGCCGTCACCGCGGCGCTATGATCTCGCTCTTTATCCTCGTGGTGATCGTGGCGGGCACCTATCTGGGCCCCCTCGTCTGGCGCGCTGATCCGCAGGCGATCCCATCGACGCTCGACATGATCAAGCAGCGCGATGCACGTCCGATCTACACAGCGCTCTGGGACAGTGGCGCCAAGGTGCAATGGGCGAACCCCCTGGGCACCGACAACCTGGCGCGCGATAACCTGGCCCGCCTGATGTACGGCGGCCGCGTGTCGATCGCTGTAGGCCTCTTGGCCATGGCGCTGTCGATCGTGCTAGGCGCGCTGGTGGGCGTGGTGGCGGGTTACTTCCGCCGCCTCGACGCACCGCTCATGCGCCTCACGGACCTCTTCCTCGCCCTGCCCCTCTTGCCGCTCATCCTTGTGGCCTCCCTCCTCTTCCGGGAGCCATTGTCAGCCGCATTCGGGGTCGAAGGCGGGACGTTCGTGCTGATCGTGAGCCTGATCGGCATAACGAGCTGGATGCAGACCGCGCGTATCGTGCGCGGCGATGTGCTCGCGCTGAAGGAGCGGGAGTTCGTGCTGGCCGCGAAATCCGTGGGCACAAAGCCCGGGCGTCTGATCCGGCGTCACGTGCTGCCCAACGTGCTTTCGCCCATCATGGTTTCGGCCACGCTGGGGATCGCCACGGCCATCATCACGGAATCCGCCCTGTCCTTCCTCGGCTTCGGCTTCCCGCCGGACTTCCCCACCTGGGGCCGCCTGCTGAACGACAGCGTGGACCGCATGGTCAGCTTCCCGGAGCGCGTGCTCTGGCCCGGCCTGATGATCTCGCTGACGGTGCTTTGCGTCAACTACATCGGTGACGGCCTGCGCGACGCGCTCGATCCGCGGATCAGGGGCCGCTAAGGCCCTGGAACCAAAGCTGCCATGTGTAGCGGATCGTCTGAAATGGCGTAGTGGCTCGACGTGAAGAGCCACTTCCCATCTCTGCAACATAGCTCGCAGTGGACGAAATAGGGTTCCCGCCTGATCTGGCTGCCGAAGTGAATGAGGCGCGTTTCCACAAGCGCCCATATTGTGTCCTGATCTACGAACGTCGCGCTCACCGTACGCCGACACATCTCACTGACGCCATCATGATTGAGATATTGGACGGTGCGCCGGTACATCTGCTCGAGACCGGCGCGCTCCGTGATCACCTCTCGACGCTCTGAGGTGGATACAGCGTATGGAAGCCCAAGGAAGCAGGCGAGGCCTGCAAAGTCTCGGTCAGAAACCGTCTGACCGATTTCTTCCAGCACGCGATCAACTATGGCTTTCGCTTTCGGGTCGGAGGTCGTTTGATCATACTTCGGGGGCGTCCCGGGTCCCCCTGGATTATCCTTCACCATTTTCCCCTGCCTGGCTTTCGCCGTGCGTTCACTCAAATTCCCCAAGGTAAGTGTACGCGCGAAATCGGTTTCTACCTAACACTTGCGGTATGCAGCAGTATTCCAAGCGAGCTATTGCCAACGGGCAACTTCCGAACGGGCCTTGCCTTTGGCGGGGCGGAAGCACTACGAGAGGGCAATCTATTGGAGAAGTTTCGATGACGCGGTCGGTTATTCTTATTGCAGCCCTGGCAGCCGTTGCGGCTTGTGAGCCCGTACCTGGACAAGCGCCGTTGCCTGAAGATGTTGTCGCCGTTGCCGACCCACGCTTTGTGGCCACCGCACGCCTTCGCGAGGACGGCTGCTATTGGTACGTCCATGACAACGCGGTCGAGACAACTTTCCTGCCGCTCCGCACGCGCGATGGCCGCCCGATCTGCGCACAGACGCAAGAAGAGCGCGCGGCCGCTGCTGCAGCTGCCGCGAGCTAGTCTGATCTAAAAATCAAGGCTGGGGGAGCGCGTCAGGCGCGCTCCACATCGTAGAGGTGCGCCGTCGAGCCGGTCTGAACCTCTTCATAGAGCCCGATGATATGGGCCATCACCATACGCACGCAGCCCGAAGACGCCCGCCCGCCAATGGAGCGTGGGGCCGTCGTGCCATGGATGCGCAGGTAGGTGTCGCGGTTGCCTTCGAAGAGATAAAGCGCACGGCTGCCCAGCGGGTTAGACGGGCCTCCGTCCATGCCGTTCTCGAACTCTTTGTACTTCCACGGCTCGCGCTCGATCATCGCGTCCGTCGGGCGCCATGTCGGCCACTTTGTCTTGCGGCGGATTGTGTAGCTGCCGGGCTCGTAGAGGTTGCCCTTGGCGATCGCCACGCCGTAACGCATGGCCGTGCCATCGTTGCGGATGTGGTAGAGATAGCGGCCAATGGCATCCACATGGATGTCGCCTGGCTTTAGCCCCGCCTTGTGCTCAACCACCTGCGGCAAGAAGCGTGGGTGGAAGCCCCAAGGGTTCGATGTGAACGGGTCGTAGTTCGCAGGCGTCACGCGCGCATCCCACGCATTCCACATCGCCCGGTTCGACACGGGCGGACGCGGCGGCACGATCTCTTCAGGTGCGGCACCGGCAATGGGCTCGGTCACGTCAACGAGGGGCTCTTCCGTGGTCTGGGCCAGAAGCGGCAGGGCCGGCGAAAACAAAGCGGCGCTCGTGGAAAGGAAATGGCGGCGGGTCAACATGAGCCTGGTCCTAACAATGTGCGAATAACGCGCGCAAACTAGCGCGACATGGGGTCTGGGGCGAGGGCTGAGGACCTCACAAAATCGTAACTAGGGCCAGCGTAGCCTGAAGGCCACAATGAAAACCTTGATCGGCGGCGGGGGGCGGTGTTCACTTTGCCCATGACAGACAGCTTTTCCCTCCAAAGACGCGCGCCAGGCGGCGGCACGGCCCCGCTGACGAACTGGGGCTTCAAGAACGAGACCGATCCCCTGAGGGATGTCCTCCTAGGTTCGCCAGCGCATCTCTTCCACCGCGCCACCTCGAGCCTGTCGCGCAAGCATCTGCGCGAGGCGCCCTGCGATATCCAGATGGCGCAAGCGCAGCACGCAGAGCTTGTTTCGGCCTATGAGAATTTCGGCGTCCACGTCCACATGACCCCGCCCGAGCCCGAGCTAACGATGCAGGTCTATACCCGCGACAGCTCGGTCATGACACCTTATGGGGCCATCATCACCGCCATGGCGCAATGGTGGCGTCGGGGCGAGAACTATGCCGCCATCCGCATGTATGAAAAGCTGGGCATCCCCATCTACGACATGGTCACTGCAGGCACCTTCGAGGGCGGTGATTTCAACGTCATCGACGAAGGTTGCGTTCTTATCGGCTGCGGCGGGGCCCGCACGCAGGAAGAAGGCGCGCGCCAAGTGGCCGGTTGGTTCGAAAAGGAGGGCTGGGAAGTTCGCCTTGCCTTCATTGACGAATATTACGTCCACATCGACCTCATGGTCGTGCCGATCGCCGAAAAGCTCACCGCTGTGTGCACCGCCTGTACGGACCCCGCCATCGTCGAATGGTTGAAGGGCAAAGGACACGAAATCATCGATGTCCCCTTTCAGGACACCATGAACTTGGGCTGTAACCTCATGTCTTTGGGCGGCGACCGTGCCATTGCGCCAGCGACCTCTCAGCATCTGATCGGCGAACTGCGCGCGCGAGGCTTCGATGTGACCGAGGTGGAAACGGCCGAAATTTCGAAGACCGGCGGCGGCATCCACTGCATGGCACAGGCCCTGAGACGCGCCGCTTGATCCAAGCCAAAAGCGACGGAAAAGCTCTGGGCTCCCGTTAGAAGTAAAACGGGAGCTCTTTCATGCAGCGCAGGCTTATTATCTGGATCGTCCTCATCGCCATCTATGGCGCTTTTCTGACTTGGCACTTTTCCTTCAAGCCCCCCCTCACAGAAGAAGAGGTTACCGCCTTCATCGCGGGCGAAGACCCAGAGGGTGCGCCGGAGTTTGCTTCGACAGAGGCTTTTGTCTCTTTCCTGAGCGAGGACAATGGCCGACCGTTTTATATGCTCAACCTTATCGAGCTGCGGCCTGAGGCGCTTTATCCTGAGGGATATGAGACCGACATTACCTCCGCCGAAGAAGCTGATGCGGCTTATGGCAACCAAGTGGTCCGCCTGCTTATTGCGCGGGGCAGCTATCCCTTACTGCGGATGGCACCGCATGAAGTTCTTATCGATTCTGTCGGGGGCGCGGCCGCGAGTTTTGATCATGCCATCGTCGTCCGCTACCGCAGCAGGCGCGACCTCTTGGACATGATCACGAGCCCTGAGTTTCAGGCTGCCGAGGTCCACAAATGGGCCTCGGTGGAGCGAACACTGGTGGCGCCGACCTCCTCTATTGGGGCTACGCCTCTGTCTCTCATTGTACCGATTGCGCTGCTAGGCGCCGGGGTGCTGCTGACGCGCCGACGCTCACTCCATTGATTTGCGAATGCGCCCCACGGCCCACCAGACCGCAAGCACGACCACCGGCGTCATAGCCCCTGTGAAGAGCCCCTTTGACAGGCCCGCACTCTCCGCGATGGGTCCAAACGCGTAGACCACAAGGTTTAGCGCGTAATAGCTGATCGCCACGACTGAGAGGCCCTCAACCGTCTTTTGCAGCCTAAGCTGCAGGTCGGCGC
Source organism: Pseudomonadota bacterium (assembly GCA_038527425.1). Classification (GTDB taxonomy): domain Bacteria; phylum Pseudomonadota; class Alphaproteobacteria; order Rhodobacterales; family Rhodobacteraceae; genus Shimia_B. The sequence continues at coordinate 4,017 of JBCBFV010000059.1, read as the reverse complement.
GTTTATCCATGCTCTCGAGGAGCTTCTGGTTCTGCGCCTGACGTTCGACATCGACGCTCGTACGCAAGAGGTCCCCTGCCCTTAGCGCGCGTTCTGACATGCCCTTCAGGCGCCTCTCCGTGGCGGCAACCGTGCGCATGGCAGGGTCATAGCGGCGCATCATAAACTCGCGGAACGTCTGGCGCCCGTTGAACCGTTCCTCGCGCAACACCTCGATCCGTTGAGAGACGATCGCCTCGTAAGCGCGGGTTGCTGAAAAGCGGAAGGCTGCCTTGGCAGACATATTCTCCAGCTCCGAGCTTAGCGTGATGAGTTCTCGCAGGGTGCCTTCTGAGCTCGACGGCCCGTTCGACATCATGTCCACAAGACGCAACAGCGCCGAGTCGATCTCGCCCAAGCGCTTCGACATCGCCTGCACGCGCGCAAAGCCCAGCATCGACATCGCCTTGTAGGTCTCAATCTCGCAGAGGCGCTGAACCACGCGCCCGATGCGGCGATCCCCAGTGTCCCTACGGGTGAAAACGGCAAATCGCATATGACCGGCCGGGTCGATCCGGAAGTCGCTGGCCACGGTGACGGAACGATCAACCACCTCGCTCACGGCAAGGCTCTCAGAGACGAACCAATCCTCGATGAGGGTGGCTTGGGTGGCGCGCTCGTCTTCTTCCTGAATGCGGATCAGAGCGGAGGTCAGCCGAGCACCCGGCGCGGCCGCGAGCCAGTCTTCCGGGAAGGCTTCGAAATCCGCGGGATCAAAGGCCCGGTCGCCTAGGCCCTCACAGAAGGCCGTGTAAGTCACAAACTCAGCGTGGCTCTCCCACTTCAGCCAGTAGCGCCCCACCTGCCCGTAGTAGTGCGTGGCCCCCGGCGACGGATGCGCTGCCCCATGTCGGTCGAGCAGATCGATCAGGTGCTGGCGGTCAAGCTCCCTATCGCGGGAGGACGCATTCTCGGCTTGCTTGATGGCCAAATAGACCCCGGTCGAGGGCGCCTGGAGCGCCGGAAACGGGCGCGCATGGATTTCATTCGCGAGCGCGTATCGTAGGGGGTGGTCTTCAATGGGGGCCATAGGCACGCCTTCCGTCGTTGCCGCTGCATATAGCTGCTATTCGGCATGAGGAAAGCGTTATTTTACAGGACTTTGAGCATGCCGCTGTGTACCGGCTAGAGACGGATCAGCCGCCCTAGTTGGCCGTTATCGGCGAAACAAGGTCCAAACCGGCGAGCCCCATGCTCCCAATGTCGACGAAATCCAGCACCACTGCTCCAACGACAAAAAGGACGATTGGGAAGATGATCCAGTTGGGGAGTGCTAACGATGTCCCCGACCGTTTTCTGACCGCCGTTTCACGGGCTGTGCCGAGCTTGGCCTCTGCAAAGCGGGCACGTTTGCCTTTCAACGCCGCTTGCATTTGGCTGGCGTCGACATGCCGCTTCTCGCGGGCGGTGAAGTCGCCTTCGACAAGCTCCAGCGAGATATAACCCTCGGGCAGTTGCGGAATATCGTTCTTGTGCAATGGCCGAACCGCCGGTCCGTCCTCGCCTATCGACATGCATTCGTCCTCATCGAGGATGCGACCGAGGGAGCGGCAATAGGTGATGAAGGCGATCATCTGCTGATAGCTCTGCGCCCAGTCCTGAACGTGAGGTTCGAAGACAACCATTTTACCGAGGATGTTCTGCGATCCCAAAGCGCGGACACCGGCCTTGGCTTGGCCGTCCGGCATCTCTTCGCCGCCGTAAACGTAAGGACCCGCGTAGAGCAGCGGGGAGAAGCCGCCAAGGGCAAGCTTTTGGAAGGTGGCCCCGTCAAAGATCTGCTGGGACTGTCCCCAATGCACAGCCGACGGCATGACCTCGTCCACCATCGCAGCGCCGAGAAGCTGCGTGATCAGGAGGCGCTCTTCGTGCTGATCCTGGGTTTCGCTGCCGACTTGTGGGCCCAGATCACCAAGCAGGTTGGCGAGGCCCGTCCCGGCAAGCGCCTGACCGAAGCCCGGAACCGAGCCAGTGTGCACTTCGATCAGCAACGCGCGTTTGTGTTTCTTGATCGCGGCCATCTCGTTCTTTTTGAACGCGCCGTTGATCGGGTTCGTCAGGATGCTCGCGAACCCTTCGAGGGCCATCGGCGCGTCCTTGCGGGTGAGGATCACGTGACGCGTGTCAGAGGCCATGGCCACCATATCAGGCGCGGCGTAGCCCGCCAGATGCTGCCAATTCCCGTGGGCTGAAAGCGCCGAGCCAATGGGCCCGAGAAGAGCTTCCATGTTTTTGAAGTGCCGGTCGAAGACGCGGGCGTTGTCGTACAAAAGAACGATCTGAAGGGGCTGCGAAAGATGACTGCTCATGGCGAATGCCTTTGGAAATTTATATCTGCTTAAGGATCAACCTCGCGTTGAAATCGGGCGGCAATCGGGCGCCTTAACGAAAAAAGGCGGGCGACGATGGCCCGCCTTTTGGCACTAGATAAGAGGCTCGATCAGTCGATGAGCGGCACGAGCTTGTCGAAGCTCTGCTTGGCGTCACCGTAGAACATGCGCGTGTTCTCTTTGAAGAAGAGCGGGTTCTCGATGCCGGAGTAGCCAGTACCTTGACCGCGCTTGGACACGAAGACCTGCTTGGCTTTCCAGCACTCCAGAACAGGCATCCCAGCGATGGGGCTGTTCGGGTCGTCCTGAGCGGCAGGGTTCACGATGTCATTGGAGCCGATGACGATGGCCACGTCCGTTTCCGGGAAGTCATCGTTGATCTCGTCCATCTCCAGCACGATGTCATACGGCACCTTCGCTTCGGCCAGAAGCACGTTCATGTGGCCCGGCAGACGACCTGCAACAGGGTGGATTGCGAAACGCACTTCCTTGCCCTTAGCGCGCAGTTTGCGCGTGAGCTCGGCCACGGTCTGCTGAGCTTGCGCCACGGCCATGCCGTAGCCCGGGATGATGACGATGCTGTCTGCGTCGTTGAGCGCTGCGGCCACGCCGTCGGCGTCGATGGCGATCTGTTCGCCCTCAACGGCCATCTGCTCACCGCTCGCGCCGCCGCCAAAGCCGCCGAGGATCACGGAGACAAAGCTGCGGTTCATGGCCTTACACATGATGTAGCTGAGGATCGCACCGGAGGAGCCCACGAGCGCACCGACCACGATGAGGAGGTCGTTGCCCAGCGAGAAGCCGATCGCGGCAGCCGCCCAGCCCGAATAGGAGTTCAACATCGAGACCACCACAGGCATGTCGGCGCCGCCGATGCCCATGATCAGGTGGTAACCGATAAAGAGCGCCAGCAGCGTCAGAAGCACCAGCATGCCGGAGCCAGAGCCGCCGAGGTAGGCAAACATCAGCAGAACAGAGAGGCCCGCCGCCGCCGCGTTCAGCATGTGCCCGCCGGGCAGCTGTTCGGCATTGGTGGAGATCTTGAACGGCAGAAGCGAAGAGCCGCCTGCAAGCTTGGCATAGGCAATGACAGAGCCCGTGAAGGTCACAGCACCGATCCAGATGCCGAGCACAAGCTCCACCCGCAGGATGCCGATCTCAACAGAGGTCTTCTTGGCGATCAGCTGACCAAAAGCCGACAGACCCCCAATTGCTTCCTTGGGCATGGCCGCATAGGCGCCTTCAGCACCCAACACCAAGCCATTGGCCGCGTAGTTTGCCGCCTGTGCGTTGATCATCATATCCGCGTTGAAGCCCACAAACACAGCCGCCAGACCCACGAGGGAGTGCATGATGGCCACAAGCTCGGGCATCTGCGTCATTTGCACCTTGGTGGCGAGCTGGTAGCCCACCGCAGCACCAATGGCGATCAGGACGATAGAGGCGCCAGCCAGGCCCTGCCCCGGGCCGATGAGCGTTGCCAGCACGGCAATCGCCATGCCCGCGATGCCGTACCAGACGGCGCGTTTCGCGCTCTCCTGACCGGAAAGACCGCCCAGCGAGAGGATGAAAAGAACAGCGGCAACAACGTAGGCCGCGACGGTAAAGACGAATTCCATGGCCGGGGCTCCTTAGGATTTCTGGAACA
>JBCBFV010000058.1:0-10765 GCA_038527425.1 Pseudomonadota bacterium | reverse complement strand
TTCGAGACGCTCCGCCTGAGCTTCCTTGATGCAAACGGCCGCGAATGGGTGGGCACCGACAACTACACGCGCATGGTCGCTGAGCCCAAGTTCTGGGAAGCGGTGCGCAACAACTTCCTTTGGCTTCTTGTGGTGCCAGCCGCTTCGACCGCATTCGGTCTGATGGTGGCGCAGCTCACCGACCGCCTCGCTTGGGGCAACATCGCCAAATCCCTGATCTTCATGCCGATGGCCATCTCCTTCGTGGGCGCCTCGGTTATCTGGAAACTGGTCTATGAAGCGCGTCCCGTGGGGACCGAGCAGATCGGCATCCTGAACGCCATCTACATCGCCATGGGCGGGCAGGAGCCCATCACGTGGATCACCGTACCTTTCTGGAACAACTTCCTTCTGATGGTCATCCTGATCTGGATCCAAACCGGCTTTGCCATGGTGATCCTGTCGGCGGCCCTGCGCGGCATCCCTGAAGAAACCGTGGAGGCCGCCATCGTCGACGGCGCCGGACCTTTCCAGATCTTCTTCAAGATCAAGGTTCCGCAGATCATGCCCACCATCGTGGTGGTCTGGACGACGATCACCATCGCAACGCTCAAGGTCTTTGACATCGTGTTCGCCATGACGAACGGCCAGTGGGAGACGCAGGTCCTCGCCAACTACATGTTCGACAAGCTCTTCCGAGCCAATGACTGGGGCGTGGGATCGGCTTCGGCCATCATCATCATGCTCATGGTGACGCCAATCCTTGTCTGGAACGTGGTCCAGGTCCGCAAAGAGGGGACACGCTAATGGCTATGGTTGATGAAAACCGCTCTGGCTTCCTGTCGTCGCTGACGGGCATGTTCGCCGCCAAATCCGACGATGACGGGATTGCCGGTCAGAAGAGTGCGCTCGGTTGGGCTGTGAACCTCTCCGTTCTGGCACTGGTGTTCCTGTGGCTCTTCCCGACGGTGGGTCTCTTCGTGAGCTCGTTCCGGACGGCGGACCAGATCAATAGCTCCGGCTGGTGGTCCTCCCTCGGCACCCAGGAGGCGCAGAACCCGGCGATCCGCCTCGAGGGCGGTGAAGTGCCTGAGGGCGATCTGTTCGTGGTCGAAGGCAACATCTTCAACGGCTCCGGCGCCGAGATCGTGGCATGGGGCTGGTCCTCTCGCGGTCCCGAAGACTTCGCGCCGGGCGACACGGCGGAGCTTTCGCGGGATCGCACGGTGACGCTCGAAGCCAATGGTGACTTCCGCCTGACAGGCGTCGAGAGCTTTGAGGGCCAGCGCCTGCCGCGTGTCTTCACCACGGCGGTCAGCCCGCCTGAGTTCACCACCGAGAACTACAACTACATGCTGTTCTCGGGTGCCAATGAGAGCATGGCAGGCGCGTTCTTCAACACGCTCACTGTGACCATTCCGGCTACGATCATCCCGATCCTTGTGGCGGCCTTCGCGGCCTACGCATTGGCGTGGATGGAGTTTCCGGGCAGGGCGCTTCTTGTTGCTGTGGTCGTGGCGCTCCTCGTGGTGCCGCTACAACTCGCACTCATCCCGCTATTGAAGCTGCACATCGCGGTGGGGATCGACAAAGGCTACTTAGGGGTATGGCTGGCGCATATGGGCTTTGGTCTACCGCTCGCGATCTACCTCCTCAGGAACTACATGGCGGGCCTGCCACGCGACATCATCGAGAATGCGCGCGTGGACGGGGCGACGGACTTCCAGATCTTCATGAAGATCATCCTGCCGCTCAGCTTCCCCGCCTTGGCGAGCTTCGCGATCTTCCAGTTCTTGTGGACGTGGAATGACCTCCTCGTGGCACGTGTGTTCCTGATCGATAGCTCGGGCCAGACGACCGTGATGACCAACGCCATCGTGGAGCTTTTGGGTACCCGCGGCGGCAACTGGGAAATCCTGGCAACAGCCGCCTTCGTGTCGATCTTCGTACCACTCGTCGTGTTCTTCGCCTTGCAGCGCTACCTCGTGCGCGGCCTGCTGGCAGGATCGGTAAAGTAAGTAACTCGAACTCAACGGATAAACGAATGAACCAGCACGCCAACGAATTGGCCGGCAAAGTGGTGACAGACCCTGATTGGTGGCGCGGGGCGGTGATCTATCAGATCTATCCGCGCTCCTATCAGGACTCGAACGGCGACGGGATTGGAGACCTTCTGGGTATCGTCAATCGCTTGCCCTACATCGCCTCGCTCGGGGTCGATGCGATCTGGATTTCGCCGTTCTTTACGTCGCCGATGAAGGATTTCGGCTATGACGTGAGCGATTACCGCGACGTCGATCCGATGTTTGGCACGCTGGAGGATTTCGATCTTCTGGTTGAGACGGCCCATGGGCTTGGCCTCAACGTGATGATCGACCTCGTGCTCTCGCATACCTCGGATGCCCATCCGTGGTTCGCCGAAAGCCGCGCGTCGCGCGACAACCCGAAAGCTGATTGGTTCGTTTGGTCTGATCCCAAGCCTGATGGCACGCCGCCCAACAACTGGCTGTCGATTTTTGGTGGCTCGGCCTGGCAATGGGATGCGCGCCGCGAGCAATATTATTTGCACAACTTCCTCGTCTCGCAGCCTGACCTGAACTTCCACAACATGGATGTGCAGGACGCGATCCTCGACGTCACTCGCTTCTGGTTGGAGCGTGGCGTGGACGGCTTCCGGCTGGACACAATCAACTTTTACTTCGCCGATAAAGAGCTGCGCGATAACCCTGCGCTACCCGTCGATCAGCGTAACTCCACCATCGCGCCCTCGGTGAACCCCTACAATCACCAGGAGCACCTCTACTCGAAGAACCAGCCGGAGAACCTCGCGTTCCTCGAGCGGTTCCGCGCGCTTCTGGATGAGTATCCTGGCAGCACCTGCGTGGGTGAGGTGGGTGACGCGCAGAAGGGGCTCGAGATCCTCGGTGAATACACCCAAGGCGATAGCCGCGTGCACATGTGCTACGCCTTTGAGTTGCTCTCAGGCGCGCGCCCCACGGCGGAGATGGTCGCCACGACTTTCGCGCGTTTTGATGCAGCAGCTCCCGATGGGTGGGCCTGCTGGGCCTACTCTAACCACGACGTGGTGCGCCATGCCTCCCGCTGGGACCTGACGCCCGAGGCGCAGCGCCTTTTCCACACGCTCATGATCTGCCTGCGCGGGTCGCTCTGCCTCTATCAGGGGGAGGAGCTTGGCCTCGGCGAGGCGGAGGTGCCCTTTGAGGCCCTGAAAGACCCTTACGGCATCGAGTTCTGGCCCGAGTTCAAAGGCCGCGACGGCTGCCGCACGCCGATGGTCTGGGAAAGCGACAATTCCAACGGAGGCTTCTCTGAGGGTCTGCCATGGCTGCCTGTTTATGGCGAGCACCTTGGCAAAGCCGTGGGCGCGCAAGAGGGCGATCCGGAGGCAATGATCCACCACTACCGCCGCGCGCTGACCTTCCGCCAAGGGCAAGTCACTCTGCGCAAAGGCGAGCAATCGCCCATGCAGGTTGCGGGCGATGTGCTGTCCTTCGAGCGTAGCTCCGAAGACGAAACCATTTTCTGTGCTTTCAACATGAGCGCTGATCCCGCGTCCGCTGAGATGCCCGAGGGCGAATGGACGACGATTGGCGCAGAGCTCGGCTCGGTCGCGCCGGGGCCGGAAGGCACGCTGAAACTTGGCCCATGGCAAGCCGCCATTGCCGTGCGCAACAAGAATTGAGGGAGGGAACGAATGGCCGATCTTTTACTGAAGGACGTCGAAAAGACCTACGGGGGCACAGTGAATGTCCTCAAGAACATCGACCTCGACATCAAACGCGGTGAGCTCATCGTCTTTGTGGGCCCATCCGGCTGCGGTAAGTCCACGCTGCTGCGCATGATCGCGGGGCTCGAGAAGATCACGAGCGGCACGCTCGAGATCGACGGTCAGGTCGTCAATGATGTCCCGCCTTCCGAGCGCGGGATCGCCATGGTGTTCCAAAGCTACGCTCTCTACCCGCACATGACCGTGCGCGATAACATGGCCTTCGCCCTCAAGCTCGCGAAGAAGACGCCAGCCGAGATCGATGAGGCCATTGCCTATGCGGCCGACAAACTGCAGCTAACGGAGTATCTGGATCGCCTGCCAAAGGCTCTGTCCGGGGGTCAGCGCCAGCGTGTGGCGATCGGCCGTTCGATCGTGCGGGACCCGAAAGTCTACCTCTTTGACGAACCGCTCTCGAACCTCGACGCGGCACTCCGCGTGGCCACGCGCATCGAGATCGCGCAGCTCAAAGAGCAGATGCCCGATTCCACGATGATCTACGTGACCCACGACCAAGTGGAGGCGATGACGCTCGCTTCCCGTATCGTGGTTCTCGCCAACAAGGGGATCGCGCAGGTTGGCACGCCACTCGACCTTTACGAGCGGCCCGAAAACGAGTTTGTGGCGCAATTCATCGGCTCACCTCAAATGAACCTGCTCAAAGGCGAGGTCGTGGAGACTGGCGATGTCACCAAGGTCCGGGTTGAGCAGGGCGGCGGCATCATTGAAGCCGCGATCCCGACGCTCGCAGCCGATAAGGGTATGACGGTCAATGTGGGCATTCGCCCTGAAGACATGATGCAGACCGACGGGGACGACTACGCCTACACCGGCTCGGTTGAGATCACTGAGGCCTTGGGCGAAGTGACACTGATCTACTTTGCCAAAGAAGCAGGGGCAGATTCCCCCGTGATTGCTAAGCTTCCTGGCATCCACCGCGACCTGCGTGGCACGGCGCCCAAACTCACAGCGGCCAAGGAGAAGGTGCACCTTTTCGCCAATGGAATGTCGCTGCTCTACCGCTGAACGCGACCACGTTTGATCAACAAGAAGAGCCTCCCACCGGGGGCTCTTTTTTGTCTGAGCTCTAGAAAATGCGCTTTTATTACCCGTGAAGTAATTGTTTTGACGCAGGCCGATTTGCGAAATGGCTCCATCAAAAAGGAGTTCTCTCATGACCCGCGAACAACGCATCCTTCGCCTCAACGCCTTCATCGTCTCTGTCCCGTTTGGCATCTTTTTCGCCGCCGCCGCTTGGCCGCCGCTCTATGAAGTCTGGCGCATTTTCTTCGCTGTGGCGCACTGGCCCTTCAACGCTGCGCCAGCCGAGCTTGATGCGACCGGGCGGCTGCTGGTGGCGATCGGTGGGGGGCTTGGCGCGGGCCTAGGTGCAATGACCTGGGCCGTGGCGACTTACGTGCTACCCGTGGCCCCGACGGCAGGCCGGCGCGTGATCTGGGTGTCTGTACTCACGTGGTTCGTCACCGATTCAACGTTTTCCGTCGTAGCGGGGTCGCCCATGAACGCGCTCATCAACGTCGGGCTCATGGCGATGCTCGTCCTGCCGACCTTGAACCAGCCGGCGGACGAGCAATTCGCTTAACCTCGGCGGCGTCGGCGGCCACCACGGCCGCCGGCTTCACCCGGGGCCTTATTGAACTGGATCCAGGCGGCGCCGCCTGTATCGTTGTCGGTCAGGAAGTTGGCGGCGCGGATGGCCTCCATCTCCTTACCTGGGCGCGGCTGGGTGGAGCCGATCCCGAAGAGCTTGCAGAACGTCTCATCATCCATGCCCTCGGGCAGCACGATGCCGGCGGCCTCAACCTCGGCCTTCTTCTCAGCGAGCTTTTTGGGACCCACCGGCAGCGCCACAGGGTTCATGATCGCCGACGTCATGCCCGCCGTCATGGCCATGGGCAGGAAGGCGTTATTGATGCCGTGGCGGTTCGGCAGACCGAACGAGATGTTGGAAGCACCGCAGGTCGTGTTCACGCCAAGCTCCTCACGCAGACGGCGCACGAGGGTGAAGACCTGAAGGCCAGCCGTGCCCATGGCGCCCACAGGCATCACGAGCGGGTCGACCACGATGTCATGGGCCGGGATGCCGAAGTCTGCAGCACGCTCCACGATCTTCTTGGCCACCGCGAAACGGACGTCGGGGTCCTCAGAGATGCCGGTGTCGTCGTTCGAGATCGCCACCACGGGGACGTTATACTTCTTCACGAGGGGCAGAATGCTCTCAAGCCGCTCTTCTTCGCCGGTGACGGAGTTTAGGAGCGGGCGACCATTGGCGGCCTCTAGCCCGTTCTCCAGCGCGCCGGGGACGGAGCTGTCGATGCACAGCGGGCAATCCGTGACGGCCTGCACCTTTTCGACGAGGTCCTTCATCAGCTGCGGCTCAACGAAGTTGTTGTCCGCATAGCGCGGGTCTTCGGCCATCTTGTTGGAGAAGACCGCGCCCGAGTTGATGTCGAGCACATTGGCGCCAGCAGCGACCTGGGCGAGGGCGTCCGCCTCCACGCGGGAGAAATCTCCCGCCTCAAGCTCAGTATTCAGGATCTTGCGCCCAGTAGGGTTGATCCGCTCGCCGATGACGCAGAACGGTTCGTCAAAGCCGATTATGGCCGTCTTGGTGGCCGACTCGATCACAGTGCGGGTCATTGAAGGTCCTTTAGGAAGCAGCGGCGGGCACGCCAGAAGCGCCGCCGTGGTTTTGTGTCCAGGTCGCGTTGGTCTTGATCCCGCCGAGCGGGAAGAAGTGCACGCTTTCGATGTTGAAATCGGGGTTTGCGGCTTTGTGCGCGGCAAGCTCGCCCACGAACTCGGTCGGCTCGAAAGGAAGCAGCAGCTTGGTGACGTCCTTCGCGCGGCGCTGAAGCACGCGCAGCGAGGCGCCCACACCGCAGGCGATGGAGAACTTGATCAGCGTCTGCAGCTTCGCCGGGCCCGCCACACCGATGTGGATCGGGATGGAGATACCGGCCTCTTTCAGGCTGTCGGCCCATTCGATGATGGGGCCGGCTTCAAAGCAGAACTGCGTGGCGATGGCCATGTCGGCATCCGACGTCTCCGAGAACGCCTGCTTCCAGCGCAGTGCGGAATCCACGTTGGCGGTGCCGCCAGACGGGTCGATGTCTTTGTTGCCCTCGGGGTGACCGGCCACATGCAGGCGCTTGAAGTCACCAAATGCGCCAGATTCGAGCAGCTGCATGGAGCTGTCGTAGTCGCCGTGGGGCGTCGTGACGCCGCCTGCCAGCAGCAAGCCTTGATCGACATTTGCCTCGCCTCGATAACGCGCGATCCAATCCTCAAGCGTTGCTTTGTTGGCGATAATGCGCGCCGGGAAGTGGGGCATCACCGGGAAACCTTCACCCGCGATACGCTTGGCAGTGGCAACCATGTCATCGATAGGCGTGCCTTCGATATGGGCGATGTAGACGCGCGTGCCCGCGGGCAGGATATCGGCAAAGCTGTCGATCTTCTCTGCCGTGCGCGGCATCACCTCGATGGAGAAACCCTGAAGGAAATTCTCAACTTCAGGCACCACGGTGACGGCTTCTTCTTTTCTTGCGAAATTCAACAGGGCCATGGGGCGCTCCTATGCTTTGCCTTCGTTCTGGATCAGAGCCCGGACGCGCTTGGCGTCGTATTCTTCCTCGAGGCGGGCGGCTTCTGCGGCGGCGACCTCATTTGGGTCGCCGTCAACACTGTAGGGGGCGGCTTTGCGCCATTCTGCCAGATAAGCATCGGTATCGGATGCGCCAAGTTTCATGGCGGCCGCATCGATCGCTTGCTCGAAGCGTTCGCTCAGCTGAACCTTTGCGCCACGGCGTCCCTTGCCCACAATCACTTGGGCCGGGATGTCGCGCCAATACACGATCGTCACGTCTGGCATGGAATCTCCCTCCTGATGTGCCCTTCTAGCTGGGCGCCATGGCGATGCATGGCTCGTTTTCGACATGCCGCAAGCTTGCCGCGACGCCGGGTGTCGCACTGCTCGATGTTGCGTCACAAGCCCTCAGACACTAACTTCTTTCTCAACTCGTTATGAAAGGCGCGAAAGATGGCGCCACAGCGCTCGGGCGATGCGGGCGCGCTCCCGGAAACGGTCGAACACGTCGCATCGCAGAAGCCCCCGGCGGCGCCGCTTTATGCTGCGCTCGATTTGGGGACAAATAGTTGTCGCATGCTCATTGCCCGACCGTCGGGTGATGGCTTTGAGGTCGTGGACAGCTTCTCCAAAGCCGTACAACTGGGGCAGGGGCTTGAGAGCTCGGGCCGCCTGTCGCGCGGCTCCATGGCGAAGACGGTCCAGGCCATGCGGATCTGCAAACAAAAGCTGAAAAAGCACGGGGTTCAGCGGATGCGCCTTGTGGCGACGGAGGCCTGCCGTCGCGCCAAGAACGCGCGGGAGTTCGTGCGCTATGTAAAGCGCGAGACGAGCCTGCCCTTGGAGATCATCGATCCAAAGGACGAGGCGCGCTATGCCGTGATCTCTTGCGCACCGCTTGTTGCCAAGAGCACCGAGCAGCTGCTCGTCGTCGATATTGGCGGTGGATCGACCGAGCTCGTTTGGATCGATCTGACCGAGGTTCCCGAGAACCGTCGCAAACATGCGATCATGGGCCTTCACTCAGGTTTTGAAGGCCCCCATGAAGGCGCGCGTGTCGTGGACTGGATCTCCGTCCCCCTGGGCGTGGCCACCCTGCGCGATCAGTTTGATGATGTCTCGGACGATGCAGGTCGTTTCGCGCTGATGAGCTGGTTCTTTGAGGAGAGCCTAGCTGAATTCGCCCCTGCCAATGCCTCGATCCCCAAGGAAGGTTTCCAGATCGTAGGCACGTCAGGGACGGTTACGACGGTTGCGGCCTCCCACCTCGGGCTGAAGCGGTACGACCGCGCCAAAGTGGATGGGCTCACGATGACCTCCGACCAGATCGATGCGGTGATCCGAGATTACCTGGCGCTTGGTCCGGAAGGGCGCCGGATGGATCCGCGCATTGGCCGCGACCGCCACGCGCTTATCATGTCGGGCGCCGCGATCCTGCAGGCTCTGCTCCGGCTTTGGCCCACGGACAAGCTGTCCGTCGCAGACCGTGGCCTGCGCGAGGGGCTGCTTTATGCGCAGATGAGCAAGGATGATGTGCTGAACTTCAAGTGATCTGGCGGGTGTGTAGCGTCGGTGATCGCCTCGACCACCGACGCCAACACAGGGCCAGTCCTCTCACCATTGAACCAGAGGCACTTCACGCGTACCACGGTCTGGCCCACATCACTCGTACACTGGCGACGGTATCCCACCTAAGCCTTGATCGAGGCTTAATGGGCGGGCGCAACTTCGAGGCAATTCAATTCAATGACGGATCGAAAGAAGGGCAGTTCTGGCAGGGGCCAGCGTGACCTGAAGGTCAAGGTCAAGAGCGCGCGGGGCAGGCGGATCAGCTCGACCCGCTGGCTCGAGCGGCAGTTGAATGACCCCTATGTGAAGCGTGCCAAGGCCGAAGGCTATCGCGGGCGCGCCGCGTTCAAGATCCTGGAGCTTGATGACAAGTACGGCTTCCTCGTGCCCGGCGCCCGCGTCGTCGACCTCGGCTGCGCGCCGGGCGGCTGGTGCCAGGTTGCCGCCAAGCGCGTGAATGTGTTGGGTGACCAGAAAGGCCCGCAAGGTTCGGTCCTCGGCATCGACTTGCAAGAGGTGGAGCCCATTGCGGGCGTCGATCTCCACGTCCTCGACTTCCTTGATGACGATGCAGACGACAAGGTGAAGGAATGGCTGGGCGGTACGGCCCATGTCGTGATGTCGGACATGGCGGCGGCGTCCTCGGGCCACAAGCAAACCGACCACCTGCGCATCATCGCGCTTTGCGAGGCGGCCGCCTATTTTGCCTTCGACGTGCTCGAACCCGGTGGCACCTTTGTTGCCAAGGTCCTGCAGGGCGGCGCGGAGGGGGACCTCCAGAAAGTGCTCAAGCAGAAGTTCACCAAAGTGGCCAATGTGAAGCCACCGGCGTCTCGCTCAGATTCCTCCGAGAAGTTCGTCGTGGCGACAGGTTTCCGCGGCTAACCGCCAAAAAGTGACAGCGCTAACAGCTCTGCGCCCTGTGACGCAGGGAAGAACCTTGCACTCCTCCCCTTAACGCGCTTGAGAGGGAGGGGAGTGGGATTTGCGCGGCCCACAGTGTTGGCGCAACCCAGAATACGTTCGGAAATGGATTTGACGGATCGGCAGGACCAGATGGCGGATTTTGACCTTTTCATTATCGGCGGCGGCGTGAACGGCTGCGGGATCGCCCGCGATGCCTCGGGCCGCGGGATGAGCGTCGGCTTGGCTGAGATGAATGACCTCGGCTGGGCAACATCGGCCTCGTCGACGAAGCTCTTCCACGGTGGCCTGCGCTATCTGGAGTATTTCGAGTTCCGCCTCGTGCGCGAAAGCCTTATCGAGCGGGAGCGGCTGCTCAGCGCCATGCCCCATATCTCCTGGCCCATGCGCTTTGTGCTGCCATACCACAAGGACATGCGGTTTGAGAGCACGACACCTACGTCCAAGCTCCTCACAGCGATCATGCCGTGGATGAAGGGGCGGCGGCCTGCGTGGCTGATCCGCCTTGGTCTTTTCCTCTATGACAATCTGGGCGGGCGGAAGATCTTGCCTGCGACGTCCACGATCAAACTGCGAGGGTCGCCGGAAGGCGCGCCACTGCAGCCGCGCTTTGAGAAGGCCTTCGAGTATTCCGACTGCTGGGTCGAAGACAGCCGCCTCGTGATCCTGAATGCTCGCGATGCAGAGGCGAAGGGCGCCACCATCATGCCGCGCACCAAGGTCATCTCGGCGGAGCGGGGCGCGGACGAATGGACCGTCACACTCGAAGATGCCAAGGGCACGCGCCAGATCACGGCCAAGACGCTGGTGAACGCCGCGGGGCCGTGGGTTCAGGACGTCATCCGCGGCAAGCTGCGTCAGAACACGCTCGAAGGCGTACGTCTCGTACGCGGCTC
>JBCBFV010000057.1:0-10831 GCA_038527425.1 Pseudomonadota bacterium | reverse complement strand
CAGTGACAAAGAGCGCGGGGCACTGGAGGCGGGCAAGGCCCTCTTGGTCAGGAATGCGGCTCGTCGCGAAGGCGGTGTAGGCGCTCTTGTATGCGGCGGGATCAACGCCCCTAAGCCAACGCTCGCAGGCGTCGCGCTCGGCTGACATCTCAGCGCCGAACCATCTTTCCAAGGTGGGCGTCGGATCAGGTATTGTTGCGCCGTCGAGCTCTGCCGCACGGCTTTTGACCTTTTCTTCGGCATCCGGGCTGCGTTCAAAAATAGCGTTTAGGGCGACGACCGCCGAAACGGACCCCGGGGCGCGGTTGGTCAACTCCAGTGCGAGCATGGCGCCCATGGAGTGACCAACGATGATGACCGGTCCCTCCATGTCTTTGAGGACGGCCAACGCAGCCTGCACGAAGTCTTCGAAGGATAGCGCTTGGCCTGGCCACGGGCTTTCCCCATGGCCGGACATGTCGGGCGCCGTGATCTTGGCCGGCAGCTCGAACTGGGCCGACCAGGCCTCGGCCCGCAAGCCAACACCATGCAGCAAGAGCACAGAGGGCCCCGTGCCGCGCGTTATGGCGGCCAACCCGCCTCGCTCAGACCGCGGCTGGGTTGTCCACATCATGACCCAGATCCTTAAGATCTTGATAGCGATCCCCGATACGGTGGTGGGGCCGCCCTGACATTGCGGCGCCAAGAACCACCACGATTTCGTCGTCCCTTGGCGCGTCCGGTATCGCGAACTGGATGGTGAGATAGTGAGACCGGCGCCCCGCGTCGTTCTTGTCCATCAGGGGAACCATGATCGGCGCGTTTGCTCCGCACCGCGTATTGGTGAACGCAAGATACGATTTCGCGCCGACGGCTTCGCGGTAGAAGTTGCCAAATCGCAGGGTGTGGATGAGGCCCGAGGCGTGCTCTATTTCGCCGTCGAGGCCCACCACCGCGGCTTTGCCATAGGCTTCAATCGCGTCTCCAGAGCCCGCGAGCGCGATCATACGCTTGGTCATCAGGTCCCCCAAGACTGGACCAAAGGCTTGGATCTCGGGCTTTAGGACTTCCACGAAGCGCCCAGCCCAAGGGTTCCTAACCACTGCCGCCACCGCAAACATCCGCCACGGTTTATCTGCTGGTTTAAATCCTTCGATTAAAACCTCTTCATCATAGGTGACGATCTTTCGAATTTCCGGCTGCATCTTCCCGTCCCTCGCGCTTGGAAGAACCGTACTGAAGGCACTGGTTTTTTGACAAACGAAGGATTCACGGGCTTAGTCATTAAAAAGACTAATGGGTAACTTATTCAAATGAACCGAGGCCTTCCGCCCCTCACCTGGTTCCGCTCTTTTGATGCGACGGCACGAACCCTCAGCTTCACCGCCGCCGCAGAGGAAATCGGCCTGACGCAGTCCGCGGTCAGCCAGCAGGTGAAATCCCTCGAACTGCGTCTTGGTGTGTCTCTTTTCCTGCGCAAACCGCGAAGCCTCGCGTTGACGGATGAGGGCCGCAAGCTCGTCCCGCAGGTCGCCGCGGCCCTTGGTACGTTGGCGTCTGCGACCGAAGCTTTCGATAGAAATGCTGATGAGGACATGCTGACGGTGGCGTCTTCAGTGAGCGTTGTACAATGGTGCCTTTCGCCTCGACTTGGCGACTTCATCCATCGCAGCCCGGGCGTGCGCGTGCGCCTTCTTAGCGCTGTTTGGCCTGACGATTTTCATACGCGCCAGGCTGATGTCGAAATCCGCTTTGGCACCGCCGCCCAGGCAGGGAAGGGAGCCTTATCTCTGGAACCCAGCCGCTTGGTCGCGGTGAAATCGCCCGATTTGGCGGGCAATCTCTCGGAGTTGCCGCTCATCGAAACCGTTGGCACGTCGACCGGGTGGAAGGCCTGGCAAAAGAAGTATGGCGACGTGAGCGAGCCCGTCCTCTTTGCCGATACCTACGGATTGGCCCTGCAGCTGGCCGTCGACGGAAACGGCGTGACACTGATCAGCGAGTTCTTGATCTCTTCAGTCCTCGAGCAGGGTGTTTTGGAGAGGGTAGGCGACGGCTATGTCGATGCGACTGAAGGGTATTTTCTTTCCTTTGATAAGGAATCCAAGCGGGCCGTTGAGTTTGCTGAATGGATCAAGGAAGCCGTTGCGGATTTCGACCTGCAATAGCTTTAGGGCTCGCAACGGTTCACCTTCGTCTCCGTCTTTTCCGACCGAAAGGCCAATGAAGGCCATCCGTTTGTGGGAGCTCAGGAAAACTGGGTTACCGAAACGGAGACATAGCCATTTAACTTCTCAGCATGTTTCCGGTGCGTTTCCGGGAACTTAGAGTATTGTGTTGAGTTATTCCGGCGTCACTTGGAACGCTTAAAATCGGACGGAACAGCCATGGTCACACAAGACCGCATCGAAGACCTCAAGCGGATGCACAATGCGCTGCTGCACGCCAAGGCCCATGGTCACACGGCGACCGCGGCAGCGTTTGAGGCGCTCTTCAGTTCGACGCTGCCGGACCGTGCGATTGTGCGCCGCCGGACGCTTGTTTTTCAGCCTGCTTTGCAGAAGTGGGGCTGGGCCTGACAGGAAACGCCACCCCGCGCGGCTCAGCATTGGCTTGAGCCCCAAGGCGTGAGCGCTTACCCCTTCGGCAAATGGGGGGCGCGTCATGAAACCACTTACTGGCATCACTGTTCTTTCGTTGGAACACGCGATCGCGGCGCCGTTTTGTACACGACAGCTCGCAGACCTCGGCGCGCGGGTGATCAAGGTGGAGCGTCCCGGCGTGGGCGACTTCGCGCGTGGATATGACGAGCGCGCGCGCGGCCTTTCTTCGCATTTCGTCTGGGTGAACCGGGGGAAGGAGAGCTTCACACTCGATGTTAAAGCGGCGCCTGAGGTGCTGGAGGCGTTGGTGGCTGAGGCCGATGTGGTCGTGCAGAACCTAGCACCCGGCGCGGCGACGCGGCTCGGCCTTGGGTGGGATGCACTCCATGCGCGCCATCCCAAGGTGATCCTCGCTGATATCTCGGGCTATGGGCTCGATGGGCCCTATGCCACGCGCAAGGCCTATGACTTGCTGATTGAAGCCGAGGCCGGGTTTTTGTCGCTCACGGGCACGCCCGAGGCGCCGTCGAAGGCGGGGATCGCGATCGCCGATATTGCGGCGGCGATGTACGCCTATTCGGGGATCTTGGCCGCGCTCATCCAGCGGGGCCGGACGGGCGAGGGGAGCCATGTGGATGTCTCCATGCTCGAGGCCTTGGCCGAATGGACAGGGCATCCATTGTATTACGCCATGGATGGCGCGCCGCCGCCGCCCCGAACGGCGGCCTCGCACGCTTACATCCTGCCTTACGGGCCCTTTGAGGCCTTCGATGGGGAGACGATCCTGCTTGGAGTGCAGAACGCGCGGGAGTGGGACAGCTTTGCACGGGTGGTGCTGGAGCGGCCTGATATGGCCGAGGACCCGGCGCTGAACACCATCACGGAGCGCAGCGCGCGGCGCGAGACCGTGCTGCCTGAGATTGCGGGCATTTTGCGTGGGCTCACGGGTGACGAGATGCAGTCGCGGCTCGAGCGGGCAAAGATCGGCTATGCCAAGCTACGCGACATGGCCGATCTCTGGGCTCATCCGCAGCTTGAGGCGCGGGGCAAGTGGGGGACCACTATGACGTCGGTCGGTGCGATCCCGGCGCTCGCAGCGCCGGGGCAGCGGGGGGAGGATCTGGGCGATGTGCCCGCGCTGGGCGCCCATACGGACGTTATCCTGGCCGAGATCGGCTGGTCAGAGGCGGATATCGCCGCGCTGCGCGAGCGCGGCGCCGTTTAGCCGTCGATGAGTGCGGCGGAATACGCGATGGCGCGTTGATAGTTTCCGCTGTCGTTCCAGACGCTTAGCACCTCGAAATTGGGCGTTCCGGGGGTAAAAGGCTCCCCCGCGCGCCAGCCGTTTTGCTGGAGCATATTAGCCGCGGTGGCCAGCGCATCGACTGCGTTCAGCGGGTCAGCACGGCCATCGCCCGTGGCATCAAAGCCGTAGCGTGACCAGTTGCCTGCCAGGAACTGCATGTGGCCAAGCTCCCCGCTCGGGCCGCCTTTGGTGGATGGAGAGATCACGCCCTCATCGACGAGTTTCAGGGCCGCAACAGCGTGCTCCTCAAAGCGGGGATGGCGGCGGCAGTAGGAGGCGAGTGTGACGGCGCCCTCTACAATGCTCGTGCCCCCAAGGTAGCCGCCCCATGAGGTCTCGAGCCCCCAGATGGTGGCGAGGATCGAGGCGGGTACACCAAAGCGCCCCTCGATAGCCGCGAAGGTGTTGGGATTATTGGCAATCTTGCGCTTCGTCAGCGCCACGAAATTCTCAGCCGTCGAGCCGGAGCGTTTGGCGAGAAACACCGCCGGGTCGCCTTGCAGCGTACCCGTTTGCGTGGAAGGGCGGCTCTCGAACCGCCAGGTGATCCCGCTGAGCTGAGCGCCAGCGAGCGCGCTCATCCCCGCGCGTTGAACGCCAGCGGCGCGCGCGTCGGCGGCAAAACGGTCCTTGTAGCCGGCAAAGCCCGCTTTTTCGGTAATGCAGGTGGCGGCGCTGGCGGTCAGAGGGGCCAGAGCCAAGGCCAAAACGGCGATGAAGCGCATGAAAATCGTCTCCCTAAATCTGAAGGGAGCCTAGCAGGTTGCGCGAGAGAGAAAAGTCAGTCGCGCGTGCCAGAGAACCGCGCGGCCCATTCCTCGCGCTGATCATCGGTGATCTTGGCGAAGAGAACCTCGGGCACGGTGAACTCGTGACCTGCGGGCAGGGCATTCAGCGCCTCTGCCACATCATCGGGCCAGCTCATATCGAGCGTATTCATCCCAGAAAGCATATGGCCTGCAGCCGTCGGGATGAACGGGGCAGAGAGCACCGCGTAGACGCGGATGAGGTTCAGCGCGAGGCGGATTTGCGCGGCGGCCTGATCGGGGTCCTCCTTGAAGGTGGACCAGGGCGCGACCTCTTGCAGGTATTCGTTGCCGAGCACCCAGCACGCGCGCAGCTCAGAGGCGGCGCGGCGCACCTCCATCTTCTCCTGCGCGGTCTCGTAGGCGCGGACGCGAGCGGTGAGGTCGGCAATCAGTTGCTCTTCGCGCGGGCCATAGCTGCCGCCAGCGGGCACGGCCTCGGAGAATTTGGAGCGGCAGAATTTGGTGACGCGGGAGACGAAGTTGCCCAGCACGTCGGCCAGATCCTTGTTCACGCCTTCCTGGAAACGCGGCCAGGTGAATTCGCTGTCGGACGTCTCAGGCGCGTTCGACAGAAGCCACCATCGCCAGTAGTCCGCTGGCAGGATTTCCAGTGCCTGATCCATGAAGACACCACGCCCTTGAGACGTGGAGAACTGCCCGCCGTCATAGTTCAAGTAGTTGAAAGACTTGATGTAATCCACGAGCTTCCATGGCTCGCCCGACCCCAGGATCGTGGCCGGGAAGGAAAGCGTGTGGAAGGGCACATTATCTTTGCCCATGAACTGGAAATAGGTGACGTCGTCGGCACCTTTGTCGGTGCGCCACCAGCTTTCCCAATCGTTCGGGTCGCGTTCCTGCGCGCAGGCGATGTATTCGATGGGCGCGTCGAACCAGACGTAGAAGACCTTGCCCTCCATGCCGGGCCATTCCTCGGTTCCGCGTTTGACAGGCACGCCCCAGTCGAGGTCGCGGGTGATGCCGCGATCTTGCAGGCCGTCGCCGTCGTTCAGCCATTTCTTGGCGATGGAGGTCGTCAGGATTGGCCAATCGCCTTTGCTGTCGATCCACTCTGCCAATTGGCCGCGCATCTTCGATTGGCGCAGGTAGAGGTGCTTTGTCTTGCGCACTTCGAGGTCGGTAGAGCCGGAGATCGCCGAACGCGGGTTGATGAGCTCCAGGGGCGTGAGCTGCTTGGTGCAGTTCTCGCATTGGTCGCCGCGCGCTTTGTCGTAGCCGCAATTGGGGCAGGTGCCCTCGATGTAGCGATCGGGGAGGTAACGGCCATCGGCGTTGGAATAGACCTGCTCTTCATCGACTTCGGTGATCAGGTCTTGGTCGGCGAGCACGCCCGCGAAATGCTGGGTGAGCTTGTGGTTCTCCGGGCTCGACGAGCGGTCGAAGTGATCGAAGCTGAGGCCAAAGCGGTTGGCGATGTCGGCCTGGATGGCGTGCATCTCGGCGCAGTAGTCGGCCACGGGTTTGCCTGCCTTGGCGGCGGCGAGCTCTGCCGGAGTGCCGTGTTCATCGGTGGCGCACAGGAACATGACCTCGTTACCGCGGGCGCGGTGGAAGCGCGCGAAGAGATCGGCGGGCAGCTGCGAGCCCACGAGATTTCCAAGGTGCTTGATCCCGTTGATGTAGGGAATCGCAGAGGTGATGAGGATGCGCGCCATGGGCTACTCCGGTTCCTTGCTAGGCGTGTCGCCTTGCGTCGTGTCCGCGCCTGATATGTCGCCTTCGGGTCTGGGTCCAGCCTTGTCCCGCTCACTTCCCGTCAGACGGCCAATGAGGAAGGAGGTGCGGGGCGCGTAGACATAGCTCGTACGACGCTCTGCCGGACGCACCAGGCGGCGGAAGAGGCCGTAGATGACGAGGGCGAGGTGGCCTGCCGCGATGAAGTAGAAGAAGGAGGCGGGGCCTGCGAAATCGATAAGGCGGGAGACGATGACGGGGCTCAAGATGGCGCCCGCGGCATAGTAGAAGAGAAGCGCAGCGGAGAGCTCGGCCCGTTCGTCTTGGGAGGCGAAGTCATGGGCGTGGGCTGCTGAGATTGAGTAGATCGGTGTGATCAAGAAGCCAAAGAGGAATGAGGCAGCGATTGCCGGTGCTGGCCCGACAACACTGGCGGAGATCGCGCAGCCTACGAGTGATGCGGCGGAGAATCCGATGAGAACGTTACGACGGTCAAAACGGTCGGCGAGCCAGCCCGCCGGGAATTGCGCCACCGCGCCGCCGACGATGAGCGCGGCCAGGAAATAGCCGATTTCTTCTGCTGATAGGCCGATTTCGGCGGCGTAGATCGGGCCGACCATGCGGTAGGCCGCAGATGTCAGGCCCCCCACGATCACGCCGCCCACCGCGAGGGGGGAGCGCGAGATGGCAAGAAACGGACGCAGGCGGGGGACATCGTCGGCGGCAGGTGGGCTCGCTTTCGTCATCGCGAGCGGCAGGATTGAGGCGCAGCAGAAGATCGTGAGGATCGTGTAGGCCATGTAGAGCTCGATCGAGGCGAGAGCGCCGATCATGAGCTGGGCGGCGAGTTGGCCACCGAGGTCCACGAAGCGGTAGGCGCCCATGGAGCGGCCGCGTGTCTCATTGGTGACTTTGGCTTGGAGCCAGGCCTCGATGACGGTGTAGCAACCCGCGATGCAAATGCCGGAAGCGACGCGAAGCGCGGTCCAGATCAGCGGCTCTTGCGTGAGGATGTGGCCCAGCAGACCAATGGCGCCCAGCGAGGTGAAGACCGCGAAGGCGCGCGAATAGCCCACAGCCCCCATGAGGCGGGGGGCCCACCAGCAGCCGATGAAGAAGCCCGCGAAGTGGGCCGAGCCCAAAAGGCCAATTTGACCCGTGGAAAAGCCGAGGTTGAGGCCCGTGAGCGCATCGATCGTGCCCACCCCGCCCGAGCTGAGCTGGAGTAGGATCACAGAGATAAAGAGCGCGGCGAAGGAGATCAGAAGGGCCATGGCGCATCGATGCGCCTATGTTTCTGAGTCTTCAAGCTCGGAGCGCGCTCTGTTCCTGCGCGCGCCGTGCGGCGTGCTCGAAAGGCGCCCGCCCACCGACCCGGGGGAAGCGTGTCAGCTGCCTGTGCGGCTGATGCGGGTGAGGACGTCGAGGCGGATGTCGGGGCCGACGAATTGGGCAAAGCCGTCTGCGCCGAAGTCGCGGCGGTCGACGGTGCCGCTCAGCAGCACGGAGAGTTTGGAGTTGTCGCCTGCGTCTTGCCCGCGTTGGCGGAAGACCTGGGCGGAGAGGGTGATGGGGCGTGTGACGCCTTTGATGGTGACGAGCCCTTCGACGCGGCCATTGTTGAAGGTGCCGGAGATCTTGGTGGCCTCAAACGTGATGGTGGGGAAGGTCGATGTGTCGAGGACTTGGGCCCCGCGCATGGCGCCCGTGGCGAAGCTGTCTTCGGTGACGGCGCTCGTGGTGTCGAGGGTCACCCGCGCGGTGGAGCGGGCGAGGTTGTCGAGATCGAGCACGATGTCGGCGCTGCTCACCGACATGTTGCCTTTGATCTCGTCATTGCCGACGTCGAAGGCAAAGCCGACGAGCGATCTTTCGCGGTCGAGTGTGTAGGCGACCGGTTCGGCCAGGGCGGTGAAGGGCAGGAGGAGGAAGAGGATAAGCCAGCGCATGGGGAGAGGCTTACGCCATTGCGTCGCTCCGCGGAAACGACGTTTGCGTGACGGGTGCGTGAGGGCGGTTCAGCTTTGGGTGGCGAGTTTGGTGAGCTCGCGCCGTTTGCTGACGGCCCAGCTGCGCGGGGGCAGGGCGCGGGCGCGCTGGCGGGTGAGTTGCCAATGGGCGGCTTTGTCGGAGGTGGGCGACATCTGCCACCGGCTCTCTACCCCTGCGGCGCCGCCTTCACCGGGGGTGAGCAGGAGCCCGAGCGGTGGGTTGGCGCGGGCAGCGCCTGTTTCGGCGGCCAGATGCAGCCGTCGCACGGGCGTGAGTGCTGGCGGGCCCGGCAAATCCGCCACCAGCAGCGGCACGGCCCCGGTACGCAGCACCTCCTCACAGCACCACAGGAGATCATGGGCACGCGAGGGCTCCAAAAAAGTCAGCCGCCCGGGGTCGATAAAATCGCTCACCCCCTCGGGGTTCAGGCGATCCACATTCCACGAAGGCGAAACCCAGTAGACCGGCCCCTCCATCTGCGCGGCCACCATGAGCGCCAGCGTCCGCCGGGCCGCGCCGCAGATTTCATGGACGCGCGATGTCTCGAGCGCCAGATCCCCCAGAAAGGGTGGCGCGAGGCCATTTCGGGGCCTTTCGCGGGTGAGGATATGGGCAGCGGCAGCAGACATGTTCCCGTTATGTTCTAATCTTGATCAGGCCGTTGTCAACCACGTCCGCCGGTAGCGATCCCTTAATATCTGCTTGGTAAATGGGCCCAATGGCGGGCTTGATGAACACCTCAGTTCTCGTGCTGCGGATTCTCGCGGCACTCCTCGCGCTGCTCTTCGCTTACGTGCCGACGCAGCTGCAGGCGCAGGGTAGGACCATTGTGATCCTCGATGGTTCAAGCTCCATGAACAAGCCCTTCGACAATGCAACGCGGCTCGATAGCGCCAAGGAAGCTGTTCACCACATGTTTGACCTCACGCTGGAGGGCAGCCCAGAGCACGAGGTGGCGTTCCTGTCGTTTTATGCAGGCTGCTGGGTCCATGTTATGGCCGAACCTGCGCCCCTGCAGGACGTGGAAGAGGAATTGCGCGTCTTTGTAGACGACATCACGCCAGAGGAATACGCCCATACCCCGATCATCTGGTCGCTCGAGCGGGCGGCAAAGCTTTTGGAAGGATCGCCGGGCCATGTGGTGCTGGTCTCGGACGGTCGGGAAAGCTGTGACTATGAGAGCGATATCTGCGTCTTTGCTGAAGGGATGGCCTCGCAGAATGTGAACTTGGAGGTCGTGTTGATTGGGCTGGCGCTCGCCCCGCATGAGGTGGATTCTCTGCGTTGTATTCCTGAGGCAACGGGCGGGGCGTTTGTGAATGTGGGCGACGCAACGGCCTTGGAAGAAGCGTTGGGTTTTGCAGCGGAGCGTGCCGTGAACGCGCCAAGCACGGGGTGCTGGGACAACCGAGGCGGGCTGCTCCATTGGTGGTGCGAGGATTGAGGCTTTAGCCTGCGCAGGTGCCGTTTACATCGGCCAAGGCGCAGGGCATGCAGGAGGCCAAGCGAAGGAGCCTCCCCATGAAAATGCATGAACTCGGCCGCACCGGCATTCAGATCACCGACTACTGTCTTGGCACGATGACTTGGGGGACGCAGACCTCCGAAGCGGAAGGCCATGCGCAGATGGACGCTGCACTGGCTGCAGGCATCAATTTCGTGGACACGGCTGAGATGTATCCGGTGAACCCGGTCTCGAAAGAGACGATCGGGCGCACGGAGGAAATCATCGGCTCCTGGCACGCCAAAGGCGGTACGCGCGACTATGTGCTGGCGACGAAGCATTCGGGTGAGGGCATGGGGTATGTCCGCGACGGCGCCGCGATTTCGTCAAAGACGATTGCAGCCACGATCGAAGGATCCCTGAAGCGGCTGCAGACAGATTACATCGACCTCTATCAGTTCCACTGGCCCAACCGTGGCTCCTACATGTTCCGCAAGAACTGGACCTATGATCCCAGCCACATGAAGGCTGACGTAATCCGCCAGGACATGGCCGATTGTCTGGGCGCGTTGCAGGCCGAGGTGGATCGCGGAACGATCCGGTCCTTCGGGCTGTCAAATGAGAGCGCTTGGGGTACGTCTCAGTGGCTTCGGTTGAGTGAAGAGGGGCAGGGGCCAAGGGTGGCTTCGGTCCAGAATGAATACTCGCTGCTCTGCCGGCTCTATGACACGGACATGGCTGAGATGTCGTGTGCCGAGGACGTGGGGCTTCTGGCATTCTCACCGCTCGCTTGCGGGTACCTGACCGGCAAATACGAAGGCGGCGCGGTGCCCGAGGGCTCGCGCATGTCGATTGGGCCGGGCATGGGCGGGCGCGCGTCGGCGCGGGTGCAGGCTGCGGCAGATGCCTATGTGGGGATTGCGCGGGATCACGGGATGGATCCGACCCATATGGCGCTGGCGTTCTGCGCAGAGCGGCCCTTCATGGGATCGATCATCTTTGGGGC
>JBCBFV010000056.1:0-10846 GCA_038527425.1 Pseudomonadota bacterium | reverse complement strand
CCAAGGAATAGGGAACCACTGGCGCCCCCCGCCCATGCCAAGCGGCATACCGGCGATGGTTTCGGGCGCGTCGGGGCTGACGAACATGGTGTCGGGCATATGCTCGGCCAAGGGATCCGCGAGGCCGATCAGGTCGTTGCCGTCCGCGCCATAGCCATGAAGAAAGACAACCGCTGAGCGGAGTTCGCCGGACAACGGCGCCCGTGTTTTGGCCTCAAGTACCCGTGTCATCCGATTCCCTCCCGGCGTTTCTCTTGCGCGTAGTAGGCCCACAGAATGCGCGCGGCAACCGACCGCCAGGGGCGCCAGGCCTCGGCCATGGCTCTCAGTTCCTTGTCGGTGGGTCGTTTTTCGAGGCCGTAGAGCATCCGTGCCCCTTCCTGCAGAGCCAAATCTCCAGCAGCGAATGCATCTGCCCGCCCGAGGGAGAACTTTGCATAGATCTCTGCCGTCCAGACGCCGATCCCTTTGATGGCGGTCAGTTCCTTGATCACTTCATCGGTCTCAAGCGCCCGGAGCCCGTCGAAATCTATGTCTGCCTGTGCGAGCGCCAGAGAATAGCTGATTTTCTGTCGCGACAGCCCGCAGGCGCGTAGCTCGTCTTCGCTGGCATTGGCCATTGCGGCCCGGTCCAGGAAGCCCGCGTCCTTGATCCGCGCGGTGATGGCTGCCGCAGACGCCACCGAGACCTGTTGAGAGATGATGGCGGACAAAAGCTGGCCGAAGCCCTCTGGCTTCAGCCTCAAGGGCAAGGGGGCTGTGCTTTCATAGGCGCGCGCCATCTCGGGGCACGCGTTTGAGAGCCATTCCGCGCCCTCCGTCACGCAGGCATCTGAGAAGATTACCCTTTCTGAGACAGGAGCCACGACTGAGCCTCTTTCACCGTTTGCAGTTTTTCACCTTCCGGCTGTGGCGGTCGTTCGATCATCGCAACCGGCAGGCCAAGCTGGCGCGCCGCCGTAAGCTTGGTGGCACTCATCTCGCCACCAGCGTTTTTCACCACCAGCCAGTCAATCCGAAGCTTGCGGAAAAGCGCTTCCTCGTCCTCGACACTGAACGGGGGGCGGCCGATCAGATATTCTCCGTTCGGGAAGGGAAAGGGCCGTTCTGGCGGGTCAATTTGGCGACAGATCAGGAAGCTTTCCTGCAGGTTTGCGAAGCGGTCGAGCGTTTGCCGCCCCGTCGCCAGGAATACGCGACTTCCCGGTTTGATGTGATCCAGTGCCTGCTCTTCCTGAGCGATGCTCACCCAATGGTCGCCATCGCTGGGGGTCCATGCCGGGCGCAAGAGTTGCCGGTATGGGATGCCCATACCAGCGGCCACACGCGCGGAACGATGGGACATACGCGCCGCGAACGGGTGCGTGGCGTCGAGGATATGGGTGATCCCCTGATCAAGCAGAAAGGCGCGGAATGCGTCTTCGCCGCCGAAGCCGCCAAGACGCGTCTCGATTTGGGGGAGCTCAGGCGAACGTGTGACACCGGCAAAAGACGCGATTGCCTCGATCTTCTCTTGCTCGAGCCATGCCGCAAGGCGGCGCGCCTCCCGCGTTCCTGAAAGCAAAAGTACCTTCATGCCCGTGCCAGAACGTCCCCGGCGCGGTCTATGATGACAGTGTCCACTTCGATCCCGGCCTTTTCGACATAGCTCGCGGCCGAGATCTTTGCTGTTTCGGCCACCCATGCAGCCATGTCAGGCGCGATCTGGACGGCTTCTAGGGCGGTGTTTGCCTCTTTGATCGCAGGCACTCCAAGCATGTCAGCGAGGGCGGCGAAGTCCACCTGAGAGCGGCCGGAATGCAGGTCTGACGCCCCTTGCGCGAGCTTGGTCATCTTGCCGATGCCGCCGCCTATGGTGATGCGCGGCAAAGGATGACGCGCGAGATACTTCAAAAGCCCGCCTGCGAAGTCCCCCATGTCGAGCATGGCATGATCGGGCAACCGGTAGAGCCCCTGCACCACTTTCTCTGACGTGGCGCCCGTGCAGCCGGCTACATGATCCAGCCCCCCTGCCCGCGCCACGTCGATCCCGCGGTGGATCGAAGCGATCCAGGCTGCACAGGAAAACGGACGCACAATCCCCGTTGTGCCGAGAATGGAGATGCCGCCCTCGATGCCGAGGCGTGGGTTCCACGTCTTCAGAGCAAGCTCCTGGCCGCCGGGCACGCTCACCTCCACCTCGAAATGCGGCGGTGCATCATGTGGGGCGCAGGCCTCCCGCACCATTGCTTCGATCATCTCGCGGGGTTTCGGGTTGATGGCGGGCTCACCCACTGGAAGCGGAAGACCGGGCTTCGTGATGCGTCCCACCCCGTCACCGGCTGCGAAGCGCAATTGATCGGCCCGGCGCAACGTCACGACGATGAGCGCCCCATGCGTCACGTCCGGGTCGTCGCCTGCGTCCTTCTCGATAGCTGCGCGCGCCCAGCCGTCACCAATCTCAGGGGTCAGAACAGAAAAGGTCGGCTGTTCCCCGCCCGGCAGGGTGATCTGAACACTGGCCGGGATTTCACCGGACAAAAGCATCTGGCACGCGGCCTTTGCCGCCGCCGCCGCGCAAGCGCCGGTCGTCCAACCGCGCCGTAGTTCTCTGTCAGGTTTGCGTCCCATTGCGCGGACCTTAACCGGGCCTGTGCGCGCCGCCAACGGGCGATACCGCGTCGTTTGACCTCTATCCTTGCCGGGATGCAGCGCCTATGACGCCTTTATGACGACACTACCCACCTTGCCTGATCAGTCTTGGCCCGTGCTCGAGCCCGGTTGGGTTTGGCTGTGCGGTGCTGGTCCCGGTGATCCAGGGCTCTTGACCCTGCATGCGCTCAACGCGCTCCAGCAGGCGGATGTCATTGTCTATGACGCTCTGGTGGGCGACGGCATTCTCGCTTGGGCGCCGCAGGCCGAGCACATCTATGCTGGCAAGCGCGGCGGTCGGCCATCTGCCAAACAACGCGATATCTCGCTTCGCTTGGTGCAGCTGGCGCGCGACGGAAAGCGCGTGCTGCGTCTCAAAGGTGGCGATCCGTTTGTCTTTGGTCGTGGTGGCGAAGAGGCGCAGACCCTCGTGCAGCACAATGTGCCGATCCGGATCATCCCGGGCATCAGCGCGGGTATTGGTGGCCTCGCCTACGCGGGTATTCCGGTGACCCACCGCGATGTGAACCAGGCCGTGACTTTCGTCACAGGTCATGATCAGACGGGATCGGCACCGACGTCGCTTGATTGGGGCGCGATCGCGCGATCCTCCCAGATGATCGTGATCTATATGGGCATGAAACATCTGCCGCAGATCACGAGCCAGCTTCTCGAGGCCGGGCGCAGCGAGGACGAGCCTGTGGCGATTGTCACGACCGCCACCACGGCAGAGCAGCGCGTGCTTGAGACGACCCTGTCTAAAGTCATAGAAGATGCCGAGGCCGCAGCGCTCGCGCCACCGGCAATCATTTGCATCGGGCGCGGCGTGCTTTTGCGTCAGGCCTTGGATTGGCAGGCGATGGCGGAGGGCTTGGCCCCAAGGAACCCCGATCCGCTCGGCCGCGGGCGCCCCGCAGAAAGCGCATGACCGCGCAGAGCCTGACCGGACGCGGGTTTGTCATCGCCGCACCCTCCTCCGGCGCTGGCAAGACGACAGTCACCCTGGGGCTCTTGCGCGCTTTGAGAGACCGCACTGGCCTGCAACCGGCAAAGTCCGGACCAGACTACATCGATCCGGCCTTCCACGAAGCCGCCTGCGGCGTGGCTTCAGTGAATCTCGATGCATGGGCGATGAGCCAGGACGGGCTGCGCGCGCTCGCGGCGACTTCGGACCTTCTGGTAGTCGAGGGCGCGATGGGTCTCTTCGACGGCGCACCGCCCTCGGGCCAAGGCTCCTCGGCTCAGGTAGCCAAGATCCTGGGGTTGCCGGTTATCCTCGTGGTCAATGCCCGCGCGATGTCTCATTCAATTGCCGCGATTGTGCGGGGGTTTCGTGATCACGACCCGGCGGTGACCGTGGCAGGTGTGATCGTGAACAACGTGGGCAGCCCTCGTCACGAGACGATGCTAAGGACCGCCATTTCCGAGATTGGCGTGCCGGTATTGGGTGCGATCCCGTCGAACCAAGATATCGCGCTTCCATCGCGCCACCTGGGCCTGGTCCAAGCGCGCGAGCATCCTGATCTGGACGCCAAGCTGGATGGCATGGCCGACCTCATGCGCAAGCATGTTGATCTGGACGCGGTGATCGACCTCGCCACCACATTTGACGTCCCCGCATTGAGCCCGCTCTCGGGGAAGAAACGCATCGCCGTTGCGCAAGACGCGGCCTTCAGCTTTGCGTACACGCACCAATTGGCCGCATGGCGCGCCGAGGGCAAGGTTTTGACCTTCTCGCCTCTCGCCAATGAGCCCGTGCCGGAGGCGGATGAGGTGTTCCTGCCTGGCGGCTATCCTGAGCTTTATGGCGATACGCTTGCCAACGCAGATCGCTTCCTTGGCAGCCTGCGTGAGGCAGCCAACTCTGTTCCCGTCCGTGGCGAATGCGGTGGCTACATGACACTGGGCGAGGCCATCGTGGATGCCCAAGGCACCAGCCACAAAATGGCGGGGCTACTGCCCCTTGTGACCTCCTTCGCGGAGCGGAAGCGCCACCTGGGATACCGGCGCCTCAAGTCTCGCTTCAGCGACGAGGAATGGCGGGGCCATGAGTTCCATTATGCGACCACCGTGCGGGCGGACGGGACCCCTGCCCTCGACATGTGGGATGCTGAAGGAATAGACCTCGGCCCGGCCGGTTTGATCGAAGGAAATGTGTGGGGATCCTTCGCCCACATCATCGATTGACGCAGGGTCCACGACGGGTCTGGCACCTCCCCGAAAAGAGGCGTATCGGACAGGCATGGCAACCACCGATGACAGACGTGCGAAGCGTAACGTTGCGATCCTGATCGCAGCGCAGGCCCTTTTGGGCTCCCAGATCACGATGATCTTCGTCATCGGCGGATTGGCGGGCCAGATGCTGGCGCCAAACCCATGCCTAGCGACTTTGCCGATCTCGCTCATCGTGTTCGGAACCATGACGACGGCGCCATGGCTGTCGCGCGTTATGCAGGCGCGTGGGCGTGTGACCGGGTTCATCACGGGGTCGCTCGGGGGCCTCGCGGGATCGCTGATCGGGGCCTATGCGCTGTCGATTGGGGATTTCTGGATCCTTCTCATCGGATCCTACATGACCGGTATGTATATGGCTGCGCAGGGGTTTTACCGTTTCGCCGCCGTCGATACGGCCTCGGAAGACTTCCGCGCGAAGGCCATTTCCTACGTCATGGCAGGCGGCCTTCTGAGCGCGCTCATTGGCCCGCAGCTGACCAAAGTCACCAACGATTTGATGGCTGTCCCGTTCATGGGCACCTACCTCGTGGCGGCAGGCATCAACCTTATCGGCATGGCGCTCTTCCCACTGCTTGACCTGCCGAAGCCGGTGGCTGCTGCGGTGAAGGAAACGGGTCGCACCACGTGGGAGATGCTGAAGACGCCGCGCATCACTGTGGCGGTGATCTGTGCTATGGTCTCTTACGCGCTTATGAACCTTGTGATGACCTCCACGCCGCTGGCTGTGGTGGGCTGCGGGTTCACGGAAGCCAACGCTGCCGACATCGTCTCGGCTCATGTCATCGCCATGTTTGCACCGTCCTTCTTCACGGGCCATTTGATCAACCGCTTCGGCGTTGAGCGCATCATCGGTGTGGGCATTTTCACGCTCGGGCTGGCCGGGGGTTTTGCACTTGCTGGCGTTGAGCTCTTCAACTTCTTCGGCGCGCTTGTGCTGCTGGGGATCGGCTGGAACTTCGGTTTCATTGGCGCCACGACGATGCTCGCAGGCGCCCATACTCCGGAAGAGCGCGGCCGCATCCAAGGCACGAATGACGGTATCGTCTACGCCTGTGTCACGCTGGCGTCGCTGTCTTCGGGGGGCCTGATGAACTGCTCGGGCGGCTCGGTTGAGACGGGATGGATCGCCGTCAACCTCGCCATGGTGCCCTTCCTGGTGCTGGCAGGCGGCGCGCTGATCTGGCTTGTTCGCCGCCAGCGCGCTTCTGTGGCAGCCTAAGCGTCGAGCTTGGAGGCGTCGAAGGATGCGCCGGGAACCAGTTCCACACCCTGTTTGGACATGCGCACTTCAACGCCCGCTGCGGTGAGCTGAGACTTCAGGGCGTCAACCGACGAGAAATCCTTCGTTTCCATCGCTTGTGCGCGCGCTGTCGTCAGCCGCTCCACCCATTCGGTCAGATCGACATCCGTGCTGTCCCAGCCGCCGAGCGCATCCGTCAGAAGCCCCAGCATCTCCGCAGAGGCCTTTAGGTCTGCGCCGCGCCCTTCGCTTGCCAGCCTGTGAAGCTCGGTCAGCGCCCCATGGGTGTTCAGATCGTCTGAGATCGCCGCGACAACGGCTGGATCGACCTCACCACCAGGCTCCGCCATCGCCCGCCACTTCCGCAGTGTGGCTTCCGCCTCGGCGCGCTTCTTCTCCGTCCAATCCATGGGCTTTGAATAATGCGTCGACAGAAACACCATGCGGATCACTTCGCCCGGCACGCCTTGGTCCAGCAGGTCACGCACGGTGAAGAAGTTGCCGAGGCTCTTCGACATCTTCTTGCCCTCGACCTGGAGCATCTCGTTATGGATCCAGGTCTGCGCGAAGCCGTGACCGGCGCAGCAGCTCTGCGCGATCTCGTTTTCATGGTGCGGGAAGAGCAGATCGTTGCCGCCCCCGTGGATGTCGAACGTCTCGCCCAGAAGATCCGCGGCCATGGCCGAGCATTCGATGTGCCAGCCCGGGCGCCCACGGCCCCAAGGGCTCTCCCACCCCGGCGTCTCGTCGTCGGATGGCTTCCAGAGCACAAAGTCCATCGGATCACGCTTGTAGGGGGCCACTTCCACGCGGGCGCCGGCGATCATATCCTTCGTCGACCGCCCCGAAAGCGCGCCATAGGAATCGTATGTGTCCACGGCAAAGAGCACGTGACCCTCGGCTGCATAAGCATGGCCGCGCGCGATCAGGTCCTCGATGAGGGCCACCATATGCGGAATATAAGCCGTAGCCCGCGGCATATGCGTGGGCTCGAGATTGCCGAGCGCGCCCATGTCGTCGAGGAACCATTGCGTCGTCTCTGCCGTAATGTCGCCAATCGGCCGCCCGCTCTCGCGGGCACGTGCGTTAATCTTGTCGTCGACGTCAGTGAAGTTGCGGGCATAGACGACGGCCCCCTCGCCATAGACATGGCGCAAGAGCCGGAAAAGCACATCAAACACGATCACGGGACGCGCGTTCCCGATGTGGGCGCGGTCGTAAACCGTGGGCCCGCATACATACATCCGCACCTGATCGGGATCGATCGGCGTGAATGGACCTTTGCGGCGGGTTTTCGAGTTGGTGAGTTGGATCATGGCGCGGCTCCTGCAGAAAAATAGTCAAATCCCCCGGCGTGCGGGGAAGCGGATCAGCAGGTGCAACAGAGTGTATAAGCCATGCCGGGCCAATACACCGCCCTCACCCCCTTGCCAAGCCATGTTGGAGTCGCCACCAGTGCGGCATGCAGTTGTCTTCCACTCTCTCCAATCTCACCCCCGGTGGCGATGATGGCTGGGGCCTCTTCTATGAGGCGCGGCGCCGCAAAACCGCAGGTGAGCCGATCCTCGAGCTGACCATTGGTGAGCACGATATTCCCACCCATGAGAAGATCCTGAATGCGATGCACAGCGCTGCTTTGGGCGGTCACACGGGATATGCCGCCGTGCCGGGCGTCGCTGCGCTGCGCGAGAAGGTGGCCGAGCGGGTAACAGAGCGCACCGGCGTGCCTACGGGGCCGGAGAACGTGGTGATCACACCGGGTGGCCAGGCCGGGCTTTTCTCAGCGCATAAAGCTGTGCTCGATGCGGGCCACGTGGGGCTCTACCTCGATCCATTCTACGCGACCTATCCGGGGACGCTGCGAGGCTCCGGCGCAGAGGCGCGTGCAATCGCCTGCCATCCCGAATACGGGTTTCAGCCGCAGGCTGCCGATATCCGAGCCGCCGCCAAAGGCGCGAAGAGCCTTTTGATCAATACGCCCAATAACCCGACCGGTGTGGTCTACACGCGCGAGACCTTGAACGGCATCGCCGAGGTGTGCCGGGATGAAGATCTCTGGCTGATCTCGGACGAAGTCTATGACACCCAGATTTGGGAGGGTGAGCACATCAGCCCCCGGACCTTGCCTGAAATGGAAGAACGCACGCTCGTCATCGGGTCGATGTCCAAGAGCCACGCGATGACTGGTTCGCGGGTGGGTTGGATCGTGGGTCCGGAAGAGGTGGTCGCCCATCTTATCAACCTGGCCACGCACACCACTTATGGCGTCCCCGGCTACATTCAGGATGCCGCGCTTTTTGCCCTGAACGAGGGATCGTGGCTCGAAGATGAAGTCGGCGCCCCCTTCAAGCGCCGCCGCGACATGGCCGAAAAGCTCATCGCGCAGCAAAACGTGGTCAGCCTCGTCCCCTCTGGTGGGGCGATGTATCTGATGCTCGATATGCGTGCGACGGGCAAAAGCGGCCAAAACTTTGCGCAGGCCCTGCTCGATGCTCACGGGATCGCCGTCATGCCGGGTGAGAGCTTTGGCCGTGCCGCCGAGGGCCATGTGCGCGTGGCGATGACCCTCGAGGACAGCGCTTTCGAGGAAGCCCTCTCCAAGCTTCTCACCTTCGCGGAAACGCTGGCCTAGAAGTTATAGCTGTAGGTGAGCGCCTGAGCCCCTGCGGTCGCTTCCTCGCCCCCGGCAGTCAGTCCGCGGGCGAAAACGAAAGCTTCGTCGTTGAACTCCGGCAGCTCAAGCGTGCCGTTTGCCAGCGAGGGCGCGTTTGGGGTGTCCGGCGCCAGTAACGTCTCTTCATCGAATTGCGGGGAAAACGTGCTTAAGCTCGCGTCCAGCTCTGACAAGGGCGCCTCGGTCACCGCTGCACGGGCAAAGGAACCTCCGTAGAAGTACTCTTGTACCTGAAGCGCGCTTTCCTCGAGCATTTCCGAGCTCGGGAAGTCGCTCGCGACGTCCAAAGAAACGGGCATGGGATCTACGGTCAGACCATCAAAGCTTTGCGCCACGGACCCCGAAGGCGCCGTGGTGGCGAGGCAAATCATGATGAAGCTTTTTCCTAGCACGGCGGACCCTTGGTTTCGTCGATCTCTCTGCATTGAAGATGTGGATCTTAAGTAGGTTTCTTCGATCAACTGACACACACAATGGCGCGAGGCAGGTGTCGCGATCAGTCCCGCGCGTCGCAGACAGACAAGATAGCGCCGATTTTTGAGGCATTTCATGGTTCATGGCAGGACGCGTCGTCATATCTCGCCGGGCTCGGTTGGCCCTCATGCTCCGCACGATCGGGGCAAAGCGGGGACGTGCAGCGCGAGGGCGACCTGCGGGAAGGTAGTCACCCCTT
The DNA here is from genome assembly GCA_038527425.1 of Pseudomonadota bacterium. Taxonomy (GTDB): domain Bacteria; phylum Pseudomonadota; class Alphaproteobacteria; order Rhodobacterales; family Rhodobacteraceae; genus Shimia_B. Next base: position 1,393 of record JBCBFV010000056.1, on the reverse strand, counting down.
CCTGTCCTTTAGCCAATGAGCCCCGCCATGAATGAACAAATCCGCCCTTCCCGCTCCGGAGGCCGTGCGGCCCGCCGTGCCGCCCGTGCCGCCCCTCTCACCGAAGATCTGCGTGCCATTCGCGCGGGCCTTGAAGGCGGGGTCCTGAACCCGCTGAGCGCCGCCGACATGGACCGCATCCACGAAGCGGCCCTGAAGTGCCTCGAGGAAATCGGCCTCGCCGATGCGCCCCAATCGGGGATCGACGTGATGGTGAAAGCCGGTGCGATCCTGGGCGAAGATGGTCGCCTCCGCTATCCCCGCGCGCTGGTCGAAGACACGATCGCGAAAGCCTCGAAATCGATGACGCTCCAGGGTCGTGACCCGGCCTATGACCTCGAGTTGTCCGGTGCCCGCGTGCACTATGGCACTGCAGGCGCAGCTGTTCACATGGTCGACCTCGACGGTCAAAACTACCGCGACAGCACCATCGCCGATCTGCGCGATGCTGCGCACCTGACCGAGCAGCTCGACAACATCCACTTTTTGCAGCGCCCGATGGTGGCGCGCGACATCATCGACAACCGGGAGATGGATTATAACACCGTCTACGCCTGTTGCTCGGCCACCAAGAAGCACATCGGCACCTCGATCACGGACCCATCGCACGTGCCCGACATCCTTGAGATGTTGCACATGATCGCGGGCTCCGAGGAGGCATGGCGCGCGCGCCCGTTCGTCTCGAACTCCAACTGCTTTGTTGTTCCGCCTATGAAGTTCGCCACAGAGAGTTGCGAGGTGATGGAGGCCTGCATTCGCGGTGGCATGCCTGTGTTGCTGCTCTCGGCTGGCATGGCCGGCGCCACGGCGCCTTCGACGATTGCCGGCGCGATCGTGCAGGCCACGGCGGAATGTCTGGCCGGTCTTGTCTACGTCAACGCCGTGGCACCCGGGCATCCGGCAATCTTTGGCACCTGGCCCTTCGGGCTCGATCTGAGGACAGGCGCGATGTCCATCGGATCGGGGGAGCAAGCTCTCCTGACGGCCGGCTGCGCTCAGATGCACCGCTACTACGACCTGCCGGGTGGCGCTGCCGCTGGCGCCTCTGATTCCAAACTGCCTGACATGCAGGCCGGGTGGGAACAGATGTGCTCCAACGTGATGGCGGGCCTGTCAGGCTGCAACATGGTCTATGAAGCGGCGGGCATGCACGCTTCGCTCCTCGGGTTCTGTCACGAGAGCCTCGTTCTGGGGAACGATATCGTGGGACAGGCGCTGCGCTGTGTCCGAGGCATTGAGGTGGACGACGACACGCTCGCGGTCGAGACGATCCGCGAGACCGTTCTGGGGCCGGATGGGTCCGGCGGGCCCGGTCACTACCTGGGCACAGACCAAACCCTCACTCGGATGCAAC
>JBCBFV010000055.1:0-10970 GCA_038527425.1 Pseudomonadota bacterium | reverse complement strand
CGTGCCGAACATGGCCGAGCTCACGATGGCCGCATGGGCCGGGCCGCCGCGCAGATGGCGCGTCCAACGGAAGGCGAGCTTGATGAGCGACCTGCCCCCTGCAGACGAGCCAAAGAGCGAGCCCAGCACGAGGTACGGGAAGATCGTGTTGAGCACGATGTCCATGAAGCGGCCCAGAAGGCCCGACGAGTTGTTGACGAGCACGTCGTGCACACGCGGGCGGCCATCGGCCAGCATGCGCGGCTCACCGGCCAGTTTGGTCACGAAATACTTGTTGATGTCCTCAACGCCGTAGGCCCACCAAACGAGCACGGTGACGATGGTGTAGGTCGCCATCAGGATCGCCACGAGCACCAGCGGCAGGCCCCAGACCTTGATGTTGTAGCTGAGGAAAACAATGATCGCGAAGCCCACGATGGCCACGAGCCAAGGCCCCGTGGTGTTCAGGCACTGCGGGTCTTCCACGGTAGAAGGCGCGGGCAGCCCGAGGCTCTCATTGAAAGCGGCGGCGGAGGCGAGGCTTTCCTGGATGAGGCGGGCTCGGTCACCAGTGACGCGATCGGCCAGACAGACCGCCTCGATCTCCACCAGATAGGTGATGGAGATCATGAAGGCCGTCAGCACCAGCGCGATGTCGAGGATGAGCCCGAACCTGCGCCTTGTGGGCGATTTGTCGACCCAGGATTTCCACATGGAATGCTTGAGCGCGACGATGACCATCATCAGCGAGAAGAAGATGGGGTAGAACCATTCGAACGCGAATTTGCGGAACTGCGCGCCGTCGCCTGCGATGCGCGCGGCCAGATCGTCGTAGCCCGGGATACCGGGCGTGGAGTTCACAAGCCCCACCAGCACCATGACGAGCGCCAGCACGTAGACGAGCTTGTCCGACAATCCGTTGCTCTGGTTCTCTTCCATGGTCCCCTCACGAAAGGACCGGGCGGTTTGGCGCCGCCCGGTCTTTTAGCGTTGCCTCACGATTACTTTGCGCAATCGGGGATCGTGTATCCAGCCTCTTCCCAGGCGGCGACGGCACCCGGGTGGTACTTGACCGGGTTATTGCCGCACATGTCGGTGAGCGCGGGATCGGTCTCACCATGCCAGACACCGGGCATGAACGGCGCCTTGGCGTGGTAGATGCTCTCGATGTTGTTGATGAAAGCGGCGGTGAGCGCTTTGGCCGTGTCGAACTCCATCGACACGTTCACGAGGTCGGCGCCCACGGTGCCGGGGCCACGGATCATGTCATCTTCGGAGACGATGGTAACGCCATCGCCATAGCCCGCATCAGCCACAGGGATCGTTACCGGCACGGTGCCAGGCAGAGCTGCGACCTTGGCGAAGGCCTCGCTTTCAAAGACGTCCTTGGGCATCGACCAGACGGTCATGTTGCCGGAAGCAAGGCCCGCGCTGACGCGGGGGTCCGGGAAGGCCTGCGGCAGAACGAACGCGTCGGCGGAGCCGTCCTGGATCGTCTTCACGGCCTGACCCCAGTTCACCTGAACGCCAGTGTAGCCCGTGCCTTCCTCAAGGCCGGTCACGGTGCGGATCAAGAGACGCGCATTGGTGAGCGCGGCACCACGTGGCGGGCCGTTGAAGATCGTCTTGCCTTCAAGCCCGTCCCAGCCAGAAATCCCTGCGCTGTCATAGGCATAGAGGCCCTGCACGGAGATCCGGTAGGTGTAGAGCGCGGCCAGCTGACCGGCGAGCTCTGCCCCTGTTTCTTGACCAAGGCTCGCATAGGGGCCCACTCCGCGCGACAGCAGGAATGGCAGGATGTAAGGCGCGGCGGCGATGTCCGTCTTGCCCTCGGCAACGTTCTGAACAGAGTTCGTCAGCGTCTGACCGGCGGTCACCTGGATATCTGCCACACCCTCTTTGGCTGCAGCCTCGCTTAGCGAGATGATGGAGATCCCGGGAGCGGTATTCGGCGATGCCGTCTCGGCGGTCAGGATGCTTTGGGCAGCTGCGCTGGTGGCAAACATCGCGACGATGCCCGCTCCTACGAGGCTCTTCATTGTCATCATCAATCCTCCCTTAATGACGCACACATTGAATTTTTTAGGCCCGATATTTTGGTTCTTCGGTGCCTCAGTACTAGCCTAGGGCCTTTTTCGAGATATCATAGAAAAAAATCGATATTTATGGAGTCGTGCATGGCTGACCTGAAACTCTTCGTGGCACCGAACACCTGTGCACGAGTTCCGACGATCGCGTTGGAGGAGGCTGGCGCCACCTTCGAGACGGAGCTGATCCGCACGGCCGCAGGCCAGCAGCACACGCCAGAATTTCTGGCGATGAACCCCAAGGGCAAGGTCCCGACGCTTCTGATCGATGGCGCGCCACTTACGGAGAACGTGGCCATCCTAACCTGGATCGCTGATGCGTTCCCGGAGGCCAACCTGATGCCCAAGGCCAGCGGGCTCGAGAAGCTGAAGCAAACGGCTGATCTCGCCTTCTTTTCGGCCACGGTGCATCCAACGGTCACGCGGATCGCGATGCCCATCAAGTTCATCCCGGACAAGAAGGCCTCCTTCGAGACGGTGCGCCCCTTGGGCATGCAGGACATGGACAAGATCATGAAGATGATCGACGCGCGCCTTGAGGATGGGCCGTGGTGGTATGGCGATCAGTGGTCCATTGTGGACGGCTATCTCTACTGGGTGTGGACGCGCTGTTTGGGCGTGGGCTACCCCGATGCCCCCTTCCCCAACATCCGCCGGCATCGCGAACTCAGCGACGCACGCCCCGCCGTGCAGCGCGCCATGGCCCGCGAAGAGGTCAACATCGAGATCCTCAAGGCCGAGGGCAACTACATGGCGCCGAAATGAACGTTCTGTGGATCATGGCCGACCAGCTGCGCTGGGATTACCTGAGCTGCTACGGCGCCACCCATATCGACACGCCCAATATCGACCGCTTCGCGTCGAAATCGGTGCAGTTTAACCGCGCTTATGTGCAGTCACCCATCTGCGGGCCGTCGCGCATGTCGTTCTACACAGGCCGCTATGTGCGGTCCCACGGGGCGACGTGGAACGGCTTTCCGCTGGCCGTGGGCACGCCCACGATGGGCGATCATTTGCGGGATATCGGCGTCTCTTCCCACCTCGTGGGCAAGACGCATATGATCCCGGATCGCGAAGGGATGGCCCGCCTCGGCCTTGATCTGAAGAGCGAGATCGGCGCGCGGGTGGCGGAGTGTGGCTTCGACGTTTTTGTGCGCGATGATGGCACGAACGCCATCAACTACCCCGGGCGCCATGCCGAGGATTACGAAGAGTATCTCCGCAGCCATGGCTATGGCGGCGACGTGCCGTGGGAGGAATGGGCCAACACCGCCATCGGCCCGGATGGCTCGAAGAAGTCCGGCTGGGTGCTGGAGAACGCCCCCCTGCCCGCCCGCGTCCCGAAAGAACACTCGGAGACGGCATGGCTCACCACACGGGGGATCGAGTTCATTGAGGCCCAAGGCGATGCGCCGTGGCTTTGCCATCTGAGCTACATCAAGCCTCATTGGCCGTATCTGGCGCCTGCGCCCTACAACGACATGTATACCGCCGCCGATATGCCGCCCGTGAACCGCCGCGACGGCGAGCATTCGCATCCCCTCATGCAGAACTGGCAGGAGACGCGCATCTGCAAGACGTTCTCCCGCGAGGATGTGCGCGACACGGTGGGGCCGGTCTACATGGGGCTCATCAAGGAGCTCGACGACCAGCTCGGGCGTCTCTTTGCGTTTCTTGAAGAAAGCGGGCGGATGGAGGACACGATGATCGTCTTCTGCTCAGACCACGGGGACAACATGGGTGACCATTGGCTGGGCGAGAAAGACCTCTTCTTCGATTGCTCTGCGCGGGTGCCGCTGATCGTCTATGACCCGCGGGCGGAGGCTGACGCGACGCGCGGCACGGTGACGGACAAGCTTGTCGAAGGGATCGATCTGGCGCCGACGTTTCAGGAGTTCTTCGGCGGCGCGGGCCTGCCTCATATCTACGAGGGGCGGTCGCTCGTACCGCTGCTCCATGGGCAGGACGTTGCATGGCGCGATCACTGTATCTCCGAATACGATTACGCCACGCGGGATGCCCGCCGCGCCGTGGGCGTGAGCGAGCGGGATGCGCGGCTGACGATGGTCTTCGATGGGCGCTGGAAATACGTCCATGCGGAGACGATGCGCCCCATGCTCTTTGATCTGGAGACGGACCCGGGCGAGCTAAACGATCTGGGCGATGACCCGGCCTTCGCGGGAGAGATCGCGCGCCTCAGAGAGCTGCATTTCGCCTGGACGCGCCAGCACCACGCACGGATCACCCGCGATGCGGCGACGATCGAGAAGATGACCGACGGGCGCGAGCCGCCGGGCATTTTCATTGCGCATTGGGATGACGCCGAGGTGGCCGCGGACGGGCGCGACTTGCCCTCTCACCTCTCTTCGTAGGTAAGCGCGAGGAGGAGCGTGTCGAAATGGGCTCTGAGCTCGTCAGCTGAGGTGGCGGTAGCGGCGGTGTAGAAATCCGGCCGCAGGATCACGTAATCCGCGCCCCAATCGGCGTAAGTGGTGTCTTGCGGCTCAAACTCTCCGACGGAGAGCACACGCCCGCCGAGGCGGGACCATGCGGCCTCCTGCGCGGGCGTCAGCAACCCTTCCGCGCTGCCTTTCAGGGACAGGATGAACCAGCCATGGCCCACCGCTTGGTCAAAGCGGTCTTCGCGGCCTTCAAAGCGGACGACACCTTGGGGGGATAGCTCTCCCGCGGTGGGGGATTTGATCCAAGCACCTTCGCCCAGCTCCACGAGGTCACCGGTGATCGGCTCGCCACCTCTGGCCTTAAGGTCAGCGATCATGCGGGCGTCACGTTCGGCGGCCTTGGCTTCATCGGCGATGCAGATGATGTCGCCGAGGTCCTGACTGAACTGGATGTAATGCTTGGCGTGCTCCTTGCGCTCGCTCTCGTAGCTGTCGAGCACCTCGTCCGAGAAATGCCCGTCGAGGAGGCTGCCCAGACGCCATGCGAGCGCGGTGGCGTCGCGCAGGCCCGCGCACATGCCCTCCCCCGCGAAGGGCGGCATGAGGTGGGCCGCATCACCGGCGATGAGGCACCGCCCGGCGCGCCATTTGTCGGCGTAGCGGGCTTGGAAACGGTAGACGGCGCTGCGCTCAAGCTCCGCGTTCTCGGGGCTGAGCCCCCAGGGTTCGAGGAGGCGCCAGGCGCTTTCCTCGCTGGCGAGCGCGTCTGCGTCTTCACCGGGGAGCACCATGAACTCCCACCGGCGACGACCGGGGCCGCCGGGCACGATGGTCGTGGGGCGTTTCGGGTCGCAGAGCTGCCATTGCGCGGGGGAGGTCTTGTAGCTCGCCTCTGGGATCATATCGAGGATGAGCCAGTCGAAGAAATAGCCCTTATCGACGACCGGTAGGCCCAGCGCCTCGCGCACAAAACTATTGGCGCCATCAGCGCCCACGAGGAAACGCGCCTCGATGGTGTCGCCATTGGCGCCTGTGAGCGTGGCGGAGGCGTCGTCTTGGGCGAGGCCCACCGCTTCCCACCCCCGCAGAACGCGGACAGAAGGATAGTCGGCGGCCATGGCAAAGAGGCGCGCCTCAAGGTCCGGCTGGTTGAACCAATAGGTGACGTGCCAGCTCGATGGAGCGAGGCTCTCCCAATCGACGATCTGGAGATTTTCGAGCTGGGCGTTCTTCCAGTAATAGAGCTCTTTGTGGTTCTCGAAGCCTGGGTCGCTGTCCACGTCGATGCCGAGCGTGGCCAGAATGCGCGCCACTTCTGCGTCCATCGTCACCGCACGGGGGCGCTGGTAAATCTCCGGATAGCGCTCCACCAGGACGACATCGCGCCCCTGTTTCCCCAACAAAATAGCAAGAAGGAGGCCAACTGGACCCCCACCGACAATCGCGATGTCAGTCTTCAAATTGGCGACCAAGGTACTGCCCTGTGCGTTTGTAGTGATCTTTCAGGAGGAGCGCGGCGAGGTCTGCGTTGCGCTCGAGCGCGGCCTCGAAGATGCCCTGATGCTCGGCCTCGATGGAGCGTTCGCCGTAGCTCGACACGCCTGCGGCGAGAAAACGGTAGCGAATGTTGAGATCGTAGAGCTGATCGCAATAGCGCGCGAGAAGCGGCAGATCGGCCTTCGCCAAAAGCGCCATGTGGAACGCTTTGTGGGCAAGTTCGAAATCAGACGAGCGCTGTTTCGAGGCCTTTTGCATCCTGTGATGCGCGAGGACCAGCGCCTCTTCCCAATCTGCATCTGCATTCGCGAGGGAAGCGCGCAGGGCCTCCTCCTCCATGTTGCAGCGCAGGAGCAGGATTTCGTTGAAATTGCTCCGCGACACGGGCGCGGCGCGGAAGCCGCGCTGGTCGAGCCGCTCGACGAGCATGTCAGACGTCAGGAGGCTGAGCGCCTCGCGCACAGGGCTCGCCCCGGTGTTCAAAAGGCCGCGGAGCTGTTCGATTTTCAGTTTCTCGCCGGGCTTCAGCTGCCCTGTCAGGATCAGCTCCCGCAGACGCAGGTAAGCGCCTTGGGTGGCAGAGGTTTCCTTGCCGTCATTGAAATCGAGGACGTTCATCACTCCATCCGCGCTTTGCCGGTGGAGAGGCCGACGCTGAGCGTCAGCGACCCCTCGTTGATCAGCCAACGGCGCAGCGTGAACGACCGCGCGCCTTGGGCGTGCATTGGATCGGCCTCGGTCAGCGCGCGCGCGGCCTCGAGGCTTTCGGCCCTGTAAACAATCATCCCTGTCCCCTGCATAAGCTCGCCCGTTTCGTCAGACATAGGGCCCGCGAAGGCAAGGGCACCTTTGCGCTCAAGCTCCGCCTGATAAGCGAGGTGGTCGGGAAGGACGGCTTTGACCTCCTCCGGGGGTTTCACGGGGGTGCTGACGGCCACGAAGAGCTCAAGCGCCAAAGCGCCGCGTGCTTTTGCTTGCGATTTGTAATCTGCCCACGAAACCATCCCATCCTCCAAAATATCGATATTTATTGACTCACAGCCTAATTGTAGTCAGCTTTAGGTCAAGTTGACAAGAATTCCTGGGAGTCGCGCCGTGAAGTACCTCGTTGCAGCCATCGAAAGCGGAACCGCTGTTTTCGGTATTGAGGGCGAAGATGCGGTGAACCTGACGGCGCTGAACCCGGCCATCGGCAGCGACCTTATGGCGCTGATCCACGATCCCGCGCTTGCGCCCGATACGAGCGGTGCGCCGCGCGTCCCTGCAGCGTCGCTCACGCCTGCGCTGCCTGTGGAGGCGCCTGGCACCATCATCTGTCTGGGCCTCAACTACGTCGAGCACATCAAGGAAGGTGGCTACGACATCCCCGATTACCCTGCCCTCTTCATGCGGGGCCGCAATTCGATCATGGCCGCGGGCCAGCCGATGGTGCGGCCGTCCTGCTCTGAGACGCTCGATTACGAGGCCGAACTGATGCTGATCATCGGCAAGAGCGGGCGCCATATCTCCGAGGCCGACGCGCTGTCGCATGTCTTCGGCTACACCGTCTTCAACGACGGGTCGGTCCGCGAATATCAGCGCAAGACGCACCAGTGGACGCCGGGCAAGAACTTCGATTCGACCGGCGCGATTGGGCCTTACGTGGTCACTGAGGATGCGCTGCCTAACGGGGCCGCAGGCCTCAAGATCGAGAGCCGTGTGGGAAGTGAGATCCTGCAGAGCTCCAACACTTCCAATATGATCTGGGGGGCGGCGAAGGCTGTCTCCATCATCTCGGAATACACCACGCTCGAACCCGGTGACATGATTGCGCTGGGCACCCCACCGGGGGTGGGCCATGCGAAAAAGCCCGGGCCACGTTGGCTGAAACCCGGTGAGACGGTGGAGATCGAGATCGAAGGTATCGGCATCTGCGCGAGCCCGATCATTGATGAAGTCGCTCAGAAGGTTGCCGCGCAATGAACGCGCCTGTGGGAGAAGCGCTCGACGCTGCACGCGCCAAGGCGCAGGAAGATCACCGCGCGCTCAGGGCCCGTATTCCACGTCTGTCAGACGCGGCCATCGACCTGATCTTGCGCGAAGCACGCTCGCATTACGCGTGGACGGACCAGCCCGTGGCGGACGAGCTTCTGCATGAGATGTTCGAGATCATGATCGCAGGCGCCACGTCGATGAACACGCTGCCCGCGCGGATCGTGTGGGTGCGCACATCCGAAGGCAAAGAACGCCTCTCCAAGTCGCTGAAACCCGCCAACGTGGCCAAGATGGCAGGCGCGCCGGTCACCGCGATCGTGGCCCATGACCTCGAATTCTGGACCCACCTGCCGGAGCTCTTCCCGCATGAGGACCGCCGCCACTTCTTTGAGGGCAAGGACGCACATATTGCCGACACGGCTTACCGCAATGGCACGCTGCAGGGCGCGTATCTGATGATCGCGGCCCGCGCGCTGGGCCTTGATGTGGGTGCGATGTCGGGGTTCTCGAACCAGGTGGTGGATGAGGAGTTCTTCGCGGGCACCTCTCTGAAATCCAATTTTCTACTCAACATCGGCTACGCCGACGAGGCAGCTCTCTTCCAGAAGTTGCCCCGGTTTAGCTTCGATCAGGTCTGCGATTTCGCGTGATGAATAGGCCCGCAAAAGGGCCATGAAATAGGGAGGAAGACCATGAAAAAGACACTACTCGCCGCCGCCCTGGCGGCGCTGAGCGCGGCCCCGGTAGCGGCCGCTGAAAAGATCAGCGCGGTCGTCATCGACGGCTATCCTGCGCGCGCCCTTTGGGTGAAGGAGTTCACGAACTTCTTTATCCCCGAGGTCGACAAGCGCCTTGCCGAGGCCGGCAATTACGAGATGAACTGGCAGGAGAACTACGGTGGCTCCATCGTCAAACCCAAAGGCGTGCTGGAAGGCGTGCAGCTGGGTCTGGGCGACATCGGCATCGTGACGACGATCTTCCATTCCTCGAAGCTGCCCTCGCAGGGTATCTCGGGCTCCACCCCGTTCGTGGCCTCTGACGCCCGTGCGGTGGCCAAGGCCGTCGACGAAATCGCTCGCGAATTCCCGGCGATGAACAACGAGTTCAAGGCGCAAAACCAAGTCTATCTGGCAACGGGCGTCGTTCTCGACACCTACCAGGTGTTCTGCTCGGACCCGGTAAGCTCGGTCTCCGACCTTGAGGGCCGCAAGATCGCCGGTGCAGGCCTGAACCTGCGCTACCTCGAAGGCATCAAGGATGCCGCCGGTGTGCGGGGTGGTCTGACGGACTTCTACAACATGCTTCAGACGGGCCTCGTGGACTGCGGGATGCTGTGGCCGGAATCTGCGGCGACGTTCAAGATCTCCGAAGTGGCGCCTTACATGCTGCGCGCTGATCTGGGCGCGGTGAACTCCAAGACGATCACCGTGAACGCCGATTATTGGGCCAAGCTGCCGGAAGAGGTGCAGGGCGTCCTGCAAGAGGTGGCCATCGCCTACCGCGACCACGTCGCAGGCATCGCCATGGACCGCGCCGAAGCGTCGCGCCAAGCCTATGTCGATGGCGGCGGCACGATCGTGGAAGTGAGCGCCGAGGACCGCGCCTCCTGGGCCAACGCGATGCCTAACATCGCGCAGGAATGGGCGGCGACCCTCAACGGCAACGGAGAGGACGGCAACGCGATGCTCAACGCCTACCTCGCCAAGCTCAAAGATGCTGGCCACACGCCTGTGCGTGACTGGGCAGCCGAGTAAACGGACGGACCCGCCGTGCTAACCACCCTCATGGCGGGCCTCACCCGCGCGACCAACGCCCTGGCTATCGCAGCCAATGCTCTGGGCACACTGGTAGTCTTGGCGCTGGTCGCGCTTTTAAATGTGGATGTGATCGCGCGCGGCGTGTTCTCGTCCCCGCTCAAGGGCACCTACGAGATGGTTCAGTTCTCGGTGGTGCTCATCGTATTCCTACAGCTTGCTGATGTGTGCCGGGTGGACCGGCTCACCCGGTCAGACGGGTTCCTCAACATACTCCACTCACGGAGCCCCAGTACGGCCGCTGGCGTGAGACGCATCATCAATGCTGTCTCCGCCATCTTCATGTTCCTGATCGCTTATGTGACCTATCCGGAGTTCCTGCACATGTGGGACACGCAGGATTACTTTGGCGTGCCAGGCCTCTTCACGCTGCCTTGGTGGCCGGTGAAGCTGGTGATCACGGTGGGCACGGCGCTCGCCTGTCTGATCTTTGTCCTCAAGGTCATCAACGGCTACGACCGCCCTGCCCTGGTGCGCGTCCCTGAGCACGAGGACGCCCCATGACGCCCATCGAAATCGGCCTCATCAGCGTCGTTGCCATCGTCTTTTTGATCTATTCGGGCGTCTACATCCCGGTGGCTTTGGGCGTGGTGAGCTTCGTCTCCATCTGGCTGATGCGGGACAACTTCACGCTGGCGCTGAACCTTCTGAAGATCGCCGTCGCTGACAGCGCGATGGAGTATTCCTTCGCCACGATCCCCCTCTTCACCTTCATGGGGCTCATAGTCTCAAAAGCCGGGTTAGGCAGGGATATCTATGAAGTCATGACGATGCGCTTTCGAAAGGTGAAAGGCGGCATCGGGATGGCCACGGTGGGCGCAAATGCCGTCTTCGCAGCGGTCACGGGATCGTCCATCGCCTCGGCCTCGGTTTTCACCAAGGTCTCCGTCCCGCAGATGATGGCGCAGGAGTATAACCCGCGCTTTGCCGTGGGCGTCGTCGCGGGATCGAGCGTTCTGGGCATGATCATCCCGCCCTCGGCGATGCTGATCATCTACTCCTTCACCGCCGAGCAATCGGTGGGCGACATGTTCCTCGCCGGTGTGATCCCCGGCATCCTGTTAGCTATCGCCTACGTCATCGCCATCTGGTTCATGGGTCGCTTCACGCCGGGCTTCGTGGGCGGACGCCGCATCGAGGATACGGAATGGATGAGCACGCGGGAGATCGCCTCAAAGACGCTCCCCACCCTCTTGCTGATCACCATCGTTCTGGGC
>JBCBFV010000054.1:0-11019 GCA_038527425.1 Pseudomonadota bacterium | reverse complement strand
GCGACGCGGTCGGCGCCGATCTCCGCGATCTTGGCTTCGAGCTCGGCCACGCAGCCTTCCACCGTAGCCCCACCCCGCAGCGTATCGGGGGCGGAGATGTGGTGGATCGTGTCTTCCTCATATCGGAACTCCGGCGCGCGATCGCCGTCGCGGTTGCCGATGGACATGCTGATATGGGTGGAGCCGTGGTAGGCATGCTCCCGAGCGATAATGTGGTGACGGCCTTTGAAACCACGCGCTGATTGCACGAAGCAGGCGAGCCGGTAGGCACTATCGATGGCCGTTGAGCCACCGGTCGTGAAATGCACATGGGTCAACCCCGTCGGCGCCAGATGCGCGAGCCTTGCGGACAGCGCCGCCGAGGGCGCATTCGACATGTCGCCAAAAGTGCTGGAGAAGGCGAGCCTTTCGACCTGATCGGCGATCACCTCCGCCATCTCGCGACGACCCAAACCGATATTGGTGTTCCAGAGGCCGCCAACAGCGTCGAGGTATTCGGCTCCTGTCACATCCCACACGCGGCAGCCTGCGCCCTTCTCAACGACGACCGGCGGTAGACCGTCGCCGGTGTACTGCCAAGGGCGCAAGGCGTGCGCGATATCCATCTGCGTCAGGTCATTCATGGCAAAGAGCTCCTGTCCTTAGGAGGCGGCCTTCAGAGGCGCGGCACGCTCCACCACGCGGGCGAAGAAGGAGGCGCCCACCGGCGACACCGCATCGTTGAAATCGTAGCCCGTGTTGTGGACGGAGGGGCCATCGCCCTGCCCGAGGAAAAGATACGCGCCCGGGCGTGCTTCGAGCATGTAGCTGAAATCCTCTGCGCCCATCTCGCGGCCCACGTCGCCATCAACGGTTGCGGCGACTTCACGAGCCACTTCCGTCGCGAAGGCCGCCTTCGCGGGGTCGTTGATCGTGGCGGGGTAGCCAACCTCATAGCGAAGCTCAGCCGTCACGCCATAGGCGGCCGCTTGGCCTGCCACGATCTCCTCCATGCGCTTCATGACCATGGCCTGCACGTCCTTGTTGAAGGTGCGCACGGTGCCGTTCATGTAGGCGGTCTCGGGGATGACGTTGTCAGTTGTGCCGGTGTGGATCTGCGTGACCGAGACCACGAGATCTTCGACAGCGTGGTGATTGCGGCTAACGATCGTCTGGATGGCGGTGGCCATGCCCACGGCCGCCACGACAGGGTCGCGCGTCTCATGGGGCATGGCTCCATGACCACCAACGCCCGTGATATCGATATGGAACGTGTCCACCGCGGCCATGATCGGGCCGTCATTCGTGTAGATCGCGCCCTCTTCGCGGTTGGGCGAATTGTGGATCCCGTAGACCTCTGTGATGTCGAAGCGGTCCATCATGCCTTCTTTGACCATCACATCGCCGCCGCCGCCGCCCTCTTCGGCGGGCTGGAAGATCAGCGCGACGCGTCCGGAGAAGTTGCGCGTCTCAGCCAGGTACTTCGCCGCGCCAAGGAGCATCGTTGTATGTCCGTCATGGCCGCAGGCATGCATCTTGCCCGGCACCGTTGAAGCGTAATCGAGGCCCGTCGTCTCCTCCATGGGCAGCGCATCCATGTCGGCGCGCAGGCCAATCGTGGGCCCCGTGCCCTGCCCCTCGATGATGGCTACGACGCCCGAGGTCGCGATCCCCTCGTGGATCTCATCAACGCCAAAGGCCTTTAGCTTCTCGACCACGAAGGCCGCCGTCTCATGGCAATCGAAGCCTAGCTCCGGGTGCTGGTGAAGGTGGCGGCGCCACGTCTTCATATCCTCGGCGAAATCGGCAATCCGGTTGACGATGGGCATGTAAGAGACCTCGCTATCTGTGTCGTGAAAGACGACTCAGCGCGAGCGTACTGCCCCACCGTCACAAGAACCAGAGCACCGCTGCCCGCGACCTACGAGCAGTCGATCGCCTGAGGTGGCGTTGGCGCATACGTGGGCGCGTATTCATTGTATTGCCGGTGGAATTCGATGTTGGTCAGCGCCGGGCCATCGGGGCTCCACTCGTACCGCAACCGGCTGCCGGCGATCTCACCAGCCTTCAGGCGAAAGAGCACGAGGTGCTCCACAAGATCATCGCCAAGCTCAAGCACGGTCCACGCGCTTCCCCCGGCAAAGGGCGCGCCTTCTGCCAGCGTGCGCAGGGTATCTGTCGCCTGCTTTTGCTTTGCGGCGTCAAAACGCGGCGCAATCTCGGCCAGCATCCCTTCTACGTCGGAGGCGTTGTTTGCGCCCATGACTGCGAGAAACTTGCATGTCTTCTCCTCGGGCGAGGCCATGGCCGCCATGGGCAGAAGACAGCTCAGCATAACGAAAACGGATTTTCTCATAGGACCCACCCTCTTTACGTACGCACTGCATGAATGGGGCGCTCGAAAGCGCCCCATATCAGTTCAGATGAGGTCTGGCTTAGGCTGACGCGCGGCGGCGCATGAAGCCGAAGACACCGAGACCTGCCAAAAGCAGCGGCAGCGAGGCCGGCAGCGGCACTGGCGCCATCCCGCCGGGATCTGGCGGTGTCACGCCCCCGAACGAGCTGCCTTGGATGAACACGGCGGAATCATAGATTTCATCGCCGGTGTCCGAGACGATGAGGTCGATTGTGTAGACCGTACCCGCTGTCAGTCCGGTCGCCGATGCCGTGAACACATCCGTGAAGCCATCGTATTCGATGTTGAACGGCGACCCGGCGCCAGCATCGTTGTCGTTGAAGAGGCCCGCGTTGTCGCCGTTGTTGACGGTGTCGATTTCCACAGGCTGGTCCGTTCCTGGGATCAGCGCGATGTTTTGTTCATCGATGTCGGGCCCGTCCAGGAGGAACGTGAAGGTGTCATTGAAGTTGCTGTCGACGAACTCGTTATATTCTTCGGACGCCCAGACGTAGTTGAAGAACAGATCGCCGGTTGTCGTGGTGAAGCTGATCGACAGCGTTGTCTGAGTTCCGTCGCCCGAGGATGACGCAGAGGTATTGGGCCCCACGGCCAAAGACGCGTCACCGGACGTCAGAATGATGCCGGAGCTGATGCCAATGCCCGCATCGTCGCCGTTTGTGAACGTGCCTGCGGCAACGTCCAATCCGTCATTCACGAGAGAACTCGAAGTGATTGTCACGCCAGTGCCGAGGATCGAGGTCGCCAATGTCGACGGGTCTTCGGTCGGCGTGATGGTTAGCGCGTTTGCGCTGGTCGCGGCGGCAAATACGCCCACCGCACATAGGGTCGATAATCGATACATCTGTACCCCCAGGAAACAGATTTCGTTAAAACTTGGTTCAAAAAGCTACACTTGGAAAACAGTAACAATCGCAACACTGGAACGCGGAAATACACGCACACAGAGGGGCGAAAATGCCCCTGTAAGAGAGGATAGCCGCAACTTTGGCGTGTGGTAAAGGAAAAGTTTACCGCCTGTCTCGAGCATAAAAGCAAGGGGTTTGGGCGGCAAAACCCCGCTTTTGACTACACGTTCAAAACGAAAAGCTCGGCTACCGTTTCGACTACTGGGTCGGTATGAAACCCTATGACCAACCAGCCCCCCACTGCCCCATCGATCGACCGTTTGCTCGAAATCATGCGCCGTTTGCGCGAGCCAGAAACAGGCTGCCCTTGGGACATTGAACAGACTTTCGAGACCATCGCACCCTACACGATCGAAGAAGCCTACGAGGTCTCCGACGCGATCGAACGCAAGGCCTATGGCGAGCTGGAGGGAGAGCTCGGCGACCTTCTGCTGCAATCGGTCTACCACGCTGCGATTGGCGAGGAGCAGGGTCTCTTCAGCTTTGAGAGCATCACGGCCAAGATCGCTGACAAGATGGTGGCGCGGCACCCGCATGTCTTCGGAGACGAAAGCCGCGACAAATCGGCCGAGCAGCAAGTTCAGGACTGGGAAAAGATCAAGGCCGCTGAACGCGCGGGCCTCGAACAGAAGGGTGTGCTTGATGGCGTGGCCCTTGGATTGCCGGCGCTGATGCGCGCGCTCAAATTGCAAAAACGCGCGGCGCGTGTGGGCTTTGACTGGACCGATGTGGAGGACGTGCTCGACAAGCTCACCGAGGAAACGCGCGAGCTCGTCGAGGCACGCGAGAATGCGGATCCCGCGCATATCGAGGAGGAGTTCGGGGACCTGCTCTTCGTCATGGTCAACATCGGGCGTCACCTGGGCGTTGACCCGGAAACGGCTCTGCGCGGCACGAACGCCAAGTTCACCCGCCGCTTCGAAGGGATCGAGGCCGCCCTCGCCGAGGAAGGCCGCCGCCCGGAGGACGCCACGCTTGAAGAGATGGATGCCCTCTGGACCCAAATGAAGCAGCGCTAACTGTCCGCCATGGATGATGTGGCCCGCTATCTGCACCTCACCCGCGAGGTGATGCCTGACCGCGCGCGGGAGCCCGGCATAAACTGGCCCGTGAGCGAGGATCACTGCTTTCAGCGCATCGTGCTCGATCACATTGCCGGCGGTCGATGGACCGATCATATCAACCGCCCGGCCTACAAGAACCTGAACGGCGCGCAGGCGGCCCGGGCGGTGCGCCTTTGTGAGGATATCTTGGCGGGACGGGAAGACTTGCACGCCCTGAACCAGCAGTCGCTATCGTTTCGCAGAAAGGTAGGCCCGCGCGCGGCAAAGCCGCGGCCCGCACCAAAGCAAACCTCCTTCGACCTATAGCGCTGACGGGCCGCCCGAGATCTCGTAAAGCCAACATCACAGCGCCGTGATCAATAGGCCCTGAAAGCGCCGCAATCCTCTGGCTTTTGCCGCGCATGGAGACGCAAAGCAGACTTGATTGGGTCGATGCCGCGAAAGGCATCTGCATCATCTTGGTGGTGATGTTTCACGCGACGCTGCACCTTACGCCAACGTTGGGCGCGGGCGGCTTTGCGTGGTTCACGCATTTCTCCGGCCCTTTCCGGATGCCCGACTTCTTTCTTATCTCTGGGCTCTTTCTGTCGCGCCGCCTGAATGCTCCTGCTGCCGTCTTCTACGATCGCAAGGTGCTGCATTTCTTCTATTTCTACTGGCTTTGGGTGCTGGTGACCTTCGCAATCCTCACACCGGGCCTTGCCGCGGGCTGGCTTCCCTTTCTGTCAGGCCTTGCGACCGCGCTTGTCTATCCCGAAGGCCACCTGTGGTTCATCTACTGCCTGCCGATCTGCTTTGTGATCGCGCGCGTGACCCGCACCCTCCCCGCCTTGCTTGTTTGGATCGCCGCCGCCGCCCACGTGTTTGACGTACCGGGCGAGCCGCTCCTGCTCGTCTACCTCACGCATTACTTCGTGTTCTTCTACACGGGCCACATCGCAGCCCCAGTGATCTTCAAAGCAGCGCAAGCCATCGCGACGCATCCTTTGCTCTCGGTCGTCGCGCTTGCGGTTTGGGCCCTGGCGAACGGATGGATCACCCACGGAAGCGATGTCGCGTTTCCGGGTCTGTCGCTTATCCTTGGCATCGCCGGCGGAATGGCCATCACGACGGTTGCCGTTCTTGCGCAACGAGTGGCACTTGGCGCCGCTCTCGCCAAGCTCGGGGCACGTTCGATCGTTGTTTATCTTGGGTTCTTCATTCCGCTGAAGTTCGCGGAGGCCTTTCTTCTGCCGCTCGGGCTGCCTGCGGATGTGACGATTGCGCTGGCAATGATGGCCGGTATCGCAGTGCCGCTTTGGCTCCACGTCGTGCTGAAGCGCACGGGCGTGGGCCTTTGGCTCTTTGAGCGGCCCTGCTGGGCGCGACCACGTGGACAAGGCGGACAACCCGTCCTGAGCGGCGCTTCCTGACCGATAATCCAGCAGCGCGGCTTGGCACTGGACATCACCGCCAAATCCGCTCACCTCTGCTGCATGCGAAAGATCATCATCGACACCGATCCAGGTCAGGACGACGCCGTCGCCATCCTTCTGGCGCTGGCCTCACCTGAAGTAGACGTGCTGGGCATCACCGCTGTGGCGGGCAACGTGCCTCTCGAGCTCACCGCGAAAAACGCGCGCATCGTGTGCGAACTGGCGGGGCGCCCGGACGTCAAAGTCTTCGCGGGCTGTGACCGCCCGATCGGGCGCACGCTCGTAACCGCAGAGCATGTGCATGGGAAAACTGGCCTCAACGGCGTCGAGCATAAAGATCCCACAATGCCTTTGCAGGATCAGCACGGCGTCGATTTCATCATCGAGACGGTGCGCAGCACGGACGGCATCACGCTTTGCCCGTTGGGCCCGCTCACTAACATCGCCACCGCGTTGGAACGAGCGCCGGATATCGCCGACCGCATCCAGGAAATCGTTCTGATGGGCGGAGCCTATTTCGAAGTGGGCAACATCACCCCTGCGGCGGAGTTCAACATCTACGTCGATCCCGAAGCAGCAGAGATCGTGTTCAAATCGGGCGTGCCAATCGTGGTGGCGCCGCTCGACCTCACGCATAAGATGCTCACCTCCGCCGCATGGATCGAGGAGATGCGCGCCCTCGGCACGCCAGTGGGCGAGGCTGTCGCCGGCTGGACTGATTTCTTTGAGCGCTTCGATGTGGCCAAATATGGCTCCGCAGGCGCGCCGCTCCATGATCCCTGCGTCATTGCCCATATCATCGACCCGACGCTCTTTTCTGGCCGCCATGTAAACGTGGAGATCGAGACGCAGAGCCCACTCACCCGCGGCATGACGGTCGCAGATTGGTGGGGCGTAACTGAGCGCTCGAAAAACGCCCTCTTCCTCGGGGACGGCGACAGGGACCGGTTCTTTGATCTCCTCACTACCCGATTGGCCACGCTATGAAGGGACGCACCTCGATACACAAAGCGGGCACCGACGACACCGAGCGCTTGGTGCCCATGATCATCGCCTTCCATGAAGAGGAAGGCCTCGACACCGATGAAGCGCTGATCCGGCGCGCCATCGCCCCCCTGCTTGCAGGCTCGCCCCATGGGGAGATTTTCCTCGCCGGGCCGCGCATGGCACCGGCGGGCTATGCGCTGATCTGCTATGGATGGTCGATCGAATATGGCGGGCTCGATGCCTACCTTGATGAATTCTACCTGCGGGCTGCGGTGCGCGGGCGTGGCATGGGCTCGGACGTGTTGCAGGCGGCCTCTGAGTACCTAGCTGAGAAGGGCGCGAAGGCTTTGGCGCTCGAAGTGGATTTCGCCAATGAGGCGGCTGTCCGCACCTACGAGCGTTCAGGGTTTGAGAGACGCGCGCGCTACGGCCTTATGGTGCGGACCCTGACATGACCCTCTTCGACAATTCCTACGCTCGGCTGCCGGAGCAGTTCTACACCAAGCTTGCTCCTACCCCCGTCGCCGCGCCGAAGCTGCGCGCCTGGAATGCTGAGCTTGCCGCAGAGCTCGGCCTGCCGGACTGGGATGACGAAGAGAAAGCCGCGATCTTTGGCGGAAACGCGGTGCCCGAGGGCGCCGAGCCGCTCGCCGCACTCTATGCCGGACATCAGTTCGGCAATTGGAACCCTCAGCTCGGCGACGGACGCGCGATCCTGTTGGGCGAAGTTGTCAGCGGCGGCACGCGGCGCGACATCCAGCTCAAGGGCTCGGGCCCCACGCCTTATTCGCGGATGGGCGACGGGCGCAACTGGGTGGGCCCCGCGCTGCGCGAATATCTCGTGAGCGAGGCGATGCACGCGCTTGGGATACCCACGACCCGTGCTCTGGCCGTTGTGACAACTGGTGAGACCGTCTTGCGCGAAGCGCCCCTTCCCGGGGCCATCGTAACGCGCGTGGCCTCCTCCCACATCCGCGTCGGCACCTTCCAGATCTTTGCGGCCCGCCAGGACAACGAGGCGCTTGAGACCCTCGTGGACCACGTGATCCAGCGCCACTACCCGGAGGCAAAGGGCGTCGACAGCTTGCTCGAAGCGGTCGTGGCACGTCAGGCCGAGCTTATCGCCAAGTGGATGTCCGTCGGCTTCATCCATGGCGTCATGAACACTGACAACGCCCATGTGGCGGGCGAGACGATTGATTACGGCCCCTGCGCCTTCATGGATGCCTATCACCCAGCGCGCGTGTTCTCATCTATCGACCATGGCGGTCGGTATGCCTTCTCTAACCAGCCCAACATCGCGGCGTGGAACATGGCCCAACTTGCCACAGCGCTGTTGCCCCTCGTACCCGATCGCGAGGCCGGAATAGAGCGCTTTACCGAAATCGTGAACGGCTTTGCGCCCGCCTACCAAAAGGCGTGGCGCCGTGCGTTTGGCGCAAAGATTGGCCTCGGGGAACTCGGCGATGCCGGCGTTGATCTCGTGACCTCCCTTCTAAGCATGATGGCTGAGGATCAGGCCGATTTCACCAATACCTTCAGGTATTTGAGCAGCGATCCTGAGGGAGCGCTCCTAAACCCAGGCCTTCCAGATTGGCTGGCCAAATGGCGCGCGGCTGAGCCTGACCTAGACCTCATGCGCCAATCCAACCCAGAGATCGTTCCCAGAAACCATCTCGTCGAAGAAGCGATCCAAGCCGCCGTTCGCGAGGATTGGTCACCATTCGAGTCACTGCATTCAGCGCTTCAGACGCCCTTCGCCGCACCTGCTCAAACGCGCTTTCAGCAGCCCCCGCAGCCCGAAGAAGAAGTCACTCAGACTTTCTGCGGCACCTGACGCGGCCGTCGGTTGATCAAGAAAAGGCCCAGTGTCACGAGCGCCAGCGCTCCAAAAAGCTGTGCGCCCACTTGTTCACCCAGCAGTACTGCGGCCATCAAGACGGCCAGAGGCGGCGACAAGAACGCAAAAGAAGCAACTGATGTTGCAGGATAAATCTTAATCAACCAGAACCAAAACAAAAACCCGAAGGACGCCACGCACAGGATCTGGAAGACGAGCGCGATCCAATGGATGACCTCAAGCTCTCGCACGAGAGGCCCGAAGAAGAGCGCGCCGATCATGAGCACCGGGATCGATACGAGGACCTGCCAGAATAGCTGAACCTCCGCCGGTAAGTCCTTCACGTTGCTACCTTTAATGACGATCAAGATCAGCGCCCATCCGATGGACGCCCCAACCGCACAAAGATCACCCACCCAGCTGCCCGGCGCGCCCGCATCTCGCCCGTCGAGGACGGCCCAGGCCATGCCCGCAAAGGCCACCGCGAGCCCGACCAGCTTGGCGCCAGTCAGCCTCTCCCCCAGGAAGAAACGTGACAGCAGCGCGGCCCACACCGGCATCGCATAGAAGATCACAGAGGCGCGGGAGACCGACGTCAGATCAAGTGCGGTGAAGAGAAACAGGAACTCGGCCCCAAAGATGAAGCCCATGATCGCAGCCGTTGGCCATTGGGGCCGCTCAAGACGCCAATCGATGCCGCGCCAACTGAGCCACGCGAACAAGACAATCGCCGCCCCAACCGATCTCAACCCCGCCATGAAGACAGGCTGCCACCCGTCCCCACCCACGGCGATGACGACCTGGTTGAAGGCCAAAAGCAGCGCGAATGCGATGAGAGATACCGTGCCGAAGGTGTCCAGATGATCCTTACGTTCCATCCCGCCAGCGCTGACGGCGTGGCGGCCCAAAGTCAACAACTCCTTGAGGCTCTCGAAGCGGGCCGGTAACACGGAAGCCAAGTTCAGAGGGGACCCATGGCCGAGACCATCATTCAGCGCTGCGAGGCCAAAGGCCTGCGCATGACAGGCCAACGCCGCACGATTGCAACCGTGCTCGAGGATGCAAAAGACCATCCCGATGTGGAGGAGCTCTACGCGCGCGCTTCGGCCGTTGATGCAGGGATATCTCTGGCGACCGTCTACCGCACCGTGAAGCTCTTTGAAGAAGCTGGCATCCTCGAAAAGCTCGAGTTTGGTGACGGGCGGGCGCGCTATGAGGACGCCGACCGCGATCACCATGACCACCTCATCGACCTCTCCACCGGCGAAGTGATCGAATTCGTGGACCCTGAAATCGAAGCGTTGCAGGAAAAGATCGCAGAACGTCTTGGCTTTGAGCTCAAGGGGCACAGGCTTGAGCTCTACGGAAAACGCAAGAATGCCTGAGCGGCCCTTTGCGCTTTTCGCTGGGCGGACGAGCTGCCCCTGCCTCACCTTGCAAAAGTCACTAGATATTCATGGCTAAACGCAGTCAGTCGGGTTGGCGGGCGGGCGCCTTTGCGCAGCAAACAGTCCCGGACCGACAAGCAAACGCGCGCAACATCCGGGGCATTGTGCTCATGGTTCTGGCCATGCTGGGTTTTGCGATCTCGGACGGGTTCGTGAAGGCTCTCACGGCGATCCTGCCAAACGGCCAGCTTTTGATCCTGTTCGGCCTTACCGGCAGCACCATCGTGGCGAGCTATGCCAAACTGCGTGGCGTCCCACTCACCGGTAGTTTCCTCAAAAACCCCATCTTCGTCGTCCGCTGGGCTGCGGACATGTTCGCGGCCATCTGCATCATCGGCTCCTTCGCACTCGCGCCCCTTTCACTGGTCGCAGCGATCCTGCAGGTCTCGCCCCTCTGTGCGGCGGCGCTGGCGGCGTTGCTCTTGCGAGAAGCCCTGGGGCCACGTCGCCTCATCGCCATTGCCGTTGGCCTCATTGGCGTCCTCATCATCGTCGAACCCTGGGGTGAGGATTTTGAGATCGGCGCATTGCTCGCAGCCGCCGGGGCCTTCCTTCTCGCGTTGCGAGACGTGCTCACCCGTATGGCCCCGCGTGATATCCCGTCCGAGGCTCTCGTGGTCTACGGCATCTCTGCCATGGCTTTTGCAGGCGCATTGGTCTGGCTCATCAGCCCGGGCTGGGTGCCTCTCGAGCGCTCGAGCATTTGGCTGTTGCTCGGCGGTGTGCTCAGCGGGATCGCCGGCTACACCCTCATCACCTCGGCCTCGCGCAGCGCAGAGATCACGGCAATCGCGCCGTTCCGCTATTCGCGTCTCGTCTTCGCCCTTTTGATCGGCGCCATCTTCTTTGCCGAAGCCCTTTCCACCTGGGCGCTCATCGGATCTGCTCTCGTCATCGGCTCAGGCCTCTTCGTTTTCTGGCGCGAGGCCCGGGCTACCGCGCTAGCGCAAGGAAAACCGTGA